>NZ_JAVRHI010000463.1:0-29409 GCF_034105845.1 Streptomyces sp. CRN 30
GGCGCGGACGCCGCGGCCGGCCCGGCCAGGGGCGCCGCCGCGCCACGCACGGCGCGTGAGGTGACACGGCCGCCCCGGTCCTCCGACCGGGGCGCCGGCCCTTCCGTTCCCCCTGCTCCCCCCGCTCACAGCCCGGGGACCAGCCTGACCACGGTCACGGTCAGCACGGACCCGGAGACGTAGTAGAGGACGATGGCGCCGAGGACGGTCGCCTCCCGCCGGTCCCGCTCCCCCTTCACCGCGGTCGATCCGTGTCCGTACGGGTCCCGGCCGATGGTCCGCCCCATCGTCTCCCGGAACACCTCGGCGTTCCGCATCTTGGTGAGGGTGTCGTCGGCGGGCGGCGCGTAGCTGACGCGGTAGCTCAAGCGACGCCCCGCCTCTCGGCCTCGTCCGCGGCGAGTTTCTCCAGCAGTGCGTCCGCCGCCGGGTCGGGCACGGCCTCCAGCATCCAGTGCCGCATGACGGCGTGGATGTCCTGCACCCCGGCGTCGTCGATGGCCCGGTCGAACTCCGTCCGCCGTTCCTCGGGGAGCGCGGCGCGGATGTCGGGGATGCTGTTGGGCACCTTCACCTCGACACCGTCGACGAAGGTCTTGAGTGGCTCGGCCATCGCCGTCCTCCTGGGCAGCCGCGGATTTCGCTGGGGCTCACGGTACTGGGCGGTGCTCCCCCTCGGGCCGGACACCGGGATGCGCGGGCGCGCCCTGCCCGGTCCGGCCGTCCGGCCCCTGGCCGAGCGTCAGCTCACCGACCGTCTGGCCCCCGCTCGTCTCGCCCGTCGGCCGGAAGCCCAGCCGCAGGTAGAAGCGTTCGGGGCCGTCCTCGCCGGGATGCCAGGTGACGTACATGCGGGTGCCGCCGCGGCGGCGGATCTCGGCGGCCACGGACTCGACCGCGAAGCGGCCGTATCCCCGGCCCTGCTCCTCGGCCGCGATGTTGAGGCGCCACAGGCCGGACCGGATGTCGGTGCCCGAGCCGTCGCCCCGCCAGTCGACGCCGAAGAAGGCCATGAGGAAGCCGACCGGTCTGTCACCGTCCAGGACGAGACGGGGCCAGGCCACGCCGGGGTGCACGTACGCCTCGGCCAGGGACTTCACCACCGGTGCGACCAGGTGTTCCTGGTCCGGGCGGACGCGCAGGGCGATCGCGGTCTCGAAGGTGCCCGGGGTGATCTCTGCCAGCTTCGGCGTGCTCGTCATGCGGGCACCCTAGGCCGGTCGACCGACACGCCGGGCATCAATTTCCACGGACCCTCGGGCCCTCAAGCTCTCGGGCAGCCGGCTCCCACCCCAGCGCCGGTCCCAGCTTCGTCGCGATGTCCGTGAGGATCTGGACGTAGTCCTCGTGGCCGAAGCTGAACGGGAGCGCGAAGGCGACCTCGTCGATCTCGCGGAACGCGGCGTGGGCGTGGAGCCGGTCGGCTATCTCGGCCGAGGTGCCGACCAGGTCCGGGGCGAAGAGGAGGCGGGCCGGGCCCTGGGGGGTGGTGGTGCGGGGGAGGCGCTTGGCCGCGTACTCCTCGTACCTGGCGCGCTGCTCCGGGGTCGCGCTGTCCGTCGGGATGACCACCAGGCCCTGGGAGACGCGGGCCGCGTCCCCGTCCGGGTGGTGGGCGCGGAACTCGCGGACGTGTGCGAGCTGGATGGCGGCGAAGTCGTGGCCGCGCGACTCGGCATCCGGCCCTTCCGCCTTCACCACGCTGCTGGTCAAGAAGTTCATGCCGTTCTCGCCCGCCCAGCGGGCCGAGCCGATGCTGCCGCCGCCGTACCACATGCGGCGTCCCAGGCCCGGGGAGTGCGGCTCGACGCGGTCGGAGAAGACCTCGAAGCCCTCGGTGCCGTGGAAGTCGGTGGCCGGCTCGCCCCGGACGAAGTCCAGCAGTCTGCGCACGCGGTCGTAGGAAAAGTCCTGGGTGTCGGCGGAGTCCGGGTAGAGGGCCTCCTTGACCTGGTCGTAGTGCATCGGCGGGCCGACGCTCACGCCCGGGTTGAGGCGGCCGCCGGAGAGGACGTCCACCGTCGCGAGGTCCTCGGCGAGGCGGAGGGGGTTCTCCCAGCCGAGCGGGACGACCGCGGTGCCGAGTTCGATGCGCGTGGTGCGCTGGGAGGCCGCCGCCAGGACGGCCACGGGGGAGGAGATGCCGTACTGGAGGTGGCGGTGCCGCACCCATGCGCTGTCGAAGCCGAGCCGCTCGCCCAGCTCGATGATCTCCAGGGTGGTCTCGTGGCCCGGGCGGGGGTCGGCCCCGTCGAACAGGCCGATGGTCAGGAAGCCGAGCTTCCGCAGCGGTTGCGAGGGCAGCGGCACGGGTTCTTCCTCCAGCGTCCGGGGCGGGGGCACGACCGCCGCCCCCACCCACCTTCCGTACGTACGCCCCTGCGAACCCGGCCTCCTCATCGATTGTTCCCTGCGTTCGTCAGGGCCTCGGACGAGACGTGTACTACCTTTGGTACATGTCCATGCAGCGCACGAACGTCTACGCCGACCCGGAGGACCTCGCCATCATCAAGGAGGCCGCCAAGCGCCGCGGCATAAGCGAGGCCGAGATCATCCGCCAGGGGATCCACCTGGCGGCCATGGCGAACCGGGTCTGGGACGAGCCCTTGTTCTCCCGCACCTTCGAGGGAAGGGGCCGCACGCCCACCAAGGACGAGGTACGTGCCACGGTCGCCGACGCGGTCCGCCGGGAGCCGGATCCCGGGGCTGCCGCGTGATCATCGTCATCGCTGACACGTCCGGCCTGCTGGCCGCTCTCGACTCGACGCACCCCGAGCACGTGGCGTCGAGCGAGGCGCTGCTGGCGGCAGGGCTCCTCGTCATGTCCCCGCTCCTGCTCGCCGAGTTGGACCACGTCGCCACCCGCGAACTCGGCCGGGAGGCCGCCATGAGCGCGGTGGACGACGTCCGGCGCTGGATGGGCCGGGGCCGGATCACCGTGCCGGAGATCACGGAGAATCATCTGGGTGCCGCCCAGTCCGTCCGCGCGCAGTACCGCGGACTCGACCTCGCGGACGCGGTGAACGTGGCACTGGCCGCCGACTACGACACCGACGCCATCCTCACCTTGGACCGGCGCGACTTCCGTGCCGTGCGCCCGCTCGGCCGCCACAAGGCGTTCCGGGTGCTGCCCGACGACCCGCCACTCTGAGGGCTCGCACTTCGGACGAGGGTCACCCCTCGTACGGCCGCCTCCCCCGCGCCTCGCGCAGCGCGGTGGCCCACCACACCAGCTGGTCCAGCAGTGTCTTGGCCGCCGCGTCCGGGGCCGCCGGGTCCTTCAGGCGGCCCGCGTGCCCGCGTCGCCGAAGGGCGTGTGCGCGTTGTGGAAGGACACCGTGTCGCGGACCGTGACCGCGTGCAGCTCGGCGAGGACCTGACGCAGGTGCTCGACCGCGCGCAGGCCGCCCGCCAGGCCGCCGTAGGAGACGAGGGCGACCGGCTTGGTTCTTGAGGATGTCGGTGGTCTCCATGGCCGCCCACCCTCGCACCTCAACCTTTCTTCAGGTCAAGCCTCCTTCCGCCCTCCGCCGGGCAGCCGCCGTGGTCACCCGTTCACCCCCGCACTCCGCCCCCTTCGCGTTCTTTTCTCGCACGACCCGCGCGTACGCCCATGACCTGCTGGAACGCCCCGGAACCGGTCCGGGTCCGGTGCCTGCTGACACCCGATCACTGCACTTCTGACGGAGCATCAGCAAGCGGCCGGGGCGCCGGGCCACTTACCTCGGTAACAGCCCGTCGGAACTCGGACCAGCTCGATGAGGAGCAAGCACCATGCGACATACCGCCCGGCTGCCGGCCACCGCCGTCCTCGCCGTCCTCGCCGTGGGGCTGGCCACCGCGCCCGTGTACGGCACGGCGGCCGACCCGGACCCGGAACCGGCCAGGAAGGTCACGGTGACCCCGTCCGCCGTCGGCCCCGGCGCCGAGGTGACGATCGGCACGACGGCGTGCGGCGCGGACTCCACCGCCACCGGCGACGCCTCCGCGGTCGGCGGGGGCACCTTCCACCTGGCGCCGGGCGCCCGCGGCGAGGAGGCCACCGGACGGTTCACGGTGCCACCGGGCGCCCAGCCGGGGACGTACGAGCTCGTCGTACGGTGCGCCGGGGGCGACCGGAGGGCGGCCGAGACGGACGAGGGGCACGAGGAGGTGGCGGCGGCCGGTGACCTCGTGGTCACGCTGACGGCCGACCGTTCCCAGACCCAGGTGCATCCCCGGGGGAGCGTGCGGACGGGGGTCGGCGGCGCGCTCGGCCCCGACCCCGTGCAGACCGCGGCAGGCGTGGCGGCCCTCGCCGTCGCCGCCGCGGGCGGTACCTGGCTCCTGCATCGCCGGGCGAGAGGCGACGGGATCTGACGGGCGCCCTCCGCCGCCCGTCACGCCGGTACCGCCGTCCCCTCCCCTCCGGGCTCCGCGCCCCCGCCCGGAGGGGAGGATTTCGTTCGTCCAGCACAGCATCGGCAGGAGGCCGCGTGCGCCGCACCGACACGCTCATAGCGAGCGGCACCGTGCTCGCCCTCTGCTCCGGCGTGTGGCTGCTGCACAACGGTGCCGCACCCCACGCCCCGCCCCAGCCGTCCGCGGCCGAGGCCCGCGGCACCGCGGCGGCCCCCGCCGGACGGGACGCCCCCGACCTCCCGCCCGCGCCACCCGAGCGCGTCCGCATCCCCTCGATCGACGTGGACGCCCCGCTCATCGGCCTCGGCCTCACCCCGTCCGGCAGCCTCGACGTGCCGCCCGCCGCCGCGAAGAACCTGGCCGGCTGGTACGAGGCGGGCACCACACCGGGCGAGTCGGGCACCGCGGTCGTCGCCGGGCACGTCGACAACCGGGACGGGCCCGCCGTCTTCTACTCCCTGGGGGCGCTGCGCAAGGGCGCCCGCATCGACGTGCGCCGCCGCGACGGCGCCGTCGCCCGCTTCGCCGTGGACGCGGTCGAGGTGTACGACGCCCGGGACTTCCCCGACGAGAAGGTCTACGGCGCGGCGCCGCGCCCCGAACTGAGGGTGATCACCTGCGGGGGCGGCTGGTCGGAGCGGACCGGGTACCGGGGGAACGTGGTGGTCTTCGCCCACCTGACGGGCACGTCCTGAGGCCGGGGACGAGGCCGACTCCTCACGCCAGCCACTGGTCGTACCCCATCTTCGCCACCAGCGAGAACACCACCACCAGCAGCACCACCCGCACGAACCCGCTCCCCCGCTTCAGCGCCGTGCGCGCCCCGACCATCGCGCCGGCCAGGTTGAACACCGCCATCAGCGCCGCCAGCTGCCAGTACACCGTGCCCGCCCAGGCGAACATCGCGAGGGCGCCCGCGTTGGTGCAGCAGTTGACGATCTTGGCGGTGGCGGAGGCCGTGACCAGGTCGAGGTGGAGCAGCGCGGTGAGGGCGAGGACGAGGAAGGTGCCGGTGCCGGGGCCGATGAGGCCGTCGTAGAAGCCGATGCCGACCCCCGCGAGGCCGATCGCGGCGAGGACGCGGCGGGCGGAGACGGGCGCGGTCGAGGGCGCCGAGCCGAAGCCGGGGCGCAGGATGACGAAGGCGCCGACCGCGAGCAGCACCACCATCACGACCGGCTCCAGCACCTCCGTGCTCATGCCGGCCGCCACCAGTGCCCCCGCCGTCGAGCCCGCGAGCGCCGCGAGACCGATCCGCACGGCGGTGCGGACGTCCACCGGCGCCTTGCGGGCGTACGTCACCGCCGCGCCCGTGGTGCCGACGATCGCGACCGCCTTGTTGGTGCCGAGCGCGTACTGGGCCGCCGACGCGCCACTGGGCAGCCCGAGCAGCAGCGCGGGGAGCAGCAGGAGCCCGCCGCCGCCCACCACGGCGTCGATCCAGCCGGCCGCGAGGGCCGCGAGACAGAGGACGACGATCGTGGTCAGCGTGATGTCGGGCATGATCACGACATTACGGCCGGGATGGTTGGCCGGTCCATCGACCTGAGCATCCTCTGAGGGTCCGGCGCGGGGCCGCGGCGGTGTCCCGTGCGGGTCCCGACGCCCTCACAGCCGTGCCGCCGCCGGGCTGAGGGCAGCGTTCCCCACGGGAAACAACCGTGATGCGGCCGGGTAACACCGGCACCGCACGCTGCGGTGCATGACCTCGAAAACGCGTGTGGTGGTGATCGGCGCCGGCCTCGCGGGCGCCCGGCTCGCCCGGCGGCTCGGTGAGCTCGGCACGCCCGCGCTGCTCGTCGGCGAGGAGGAGCACCGCCCGTACAACCGGGTCCTGCTCGCCGAGGTGCTGGCCGGCCGCTACGGCCCCGAGGTGATCACGCTGCCCGCGCCCGCGGAGCTGGTCCGCGCCCGGGTCACCGGCCTCGACCGTGCCGCCCGCGAGGTGCGCTGCGCGGACGGCACGGTGATCGCATACGACACGCTGGTGCTGGCCACGGGGTCCAATCCCGTCCTCCCGCCGCTGCGCGGCCTCTTCGCGACCGGCCCGCCGGACGCCCCCGAGCACGGACTCCCCGAGGGCGTGCACGCCTTCCGCACCCTGGACGACTGCCTGGGCCTGTCCAAGGCGGTACGGCCCGGGATGCGGGCGGTCGTCATCGGCGGCGGACTGCTCGGAGTGTCCGCGGCCCGCGCGCTGGCCGTGCGCGGCGCGCAGGTCGTCCTCGCCCAGCAGGCCGAGCGGCTCATGGAACGCCAGCTCGACCCGGCCGCCTCGAAGCTGGTCCGCCGGCACCTGGGCGACCTGGGCGTGGAGGTGCACACCGAGTGCCGGGTGCGCGACGTGCGCTGCGCCGGCGGGGCGGTCCGCTCGGTGGAACTGGCCGACGGGTACGCCCTCGACGCCGACCTCGTGGTCCTGGCCTGCGGGGTCCGCCCGCGGGTGGGCCTGGCCCAGGCCGCGGGCCTCGTGGTCCGCAAGGGCGTCGTCGTCGACGACGAGCTGCGCACCTCCGACCCGCACGTCCACGCGATCGGCGACTGCGCCCAGCACGACGGCACGCTGTACGGGCTGGCCGCTCCCGCCCTCGAACAGGCCGACGTCCTGGCCGGACTGCTGGCGGGCGACGCCGGCGCCCGGTACACCGGCACCCGCTCGCTGACCCGGCTGACGCTCACCGGGCACGCGGGCCCCTCCGGCCCCTTCGACCTGGCCGCGTTCGGCGAACCCGACCCCCGCCCCGGCGACGACGTGATCCAGCTCGCCGACGCCACCCGGGGCACCTACCGCAAGGTCGTCGTCCGCGACGACCGCCTCGTCGGCGGGGTGCTCGTCGGCGAACTCGGCACCGTCGGCGCGCTCGCCCGCGCCTGGGAGGGCGCCGAGCCGCTCCCCGCGCCCGGCGCCCCGCTGCTCCATCTGCTCACCAACGACGGAGGCTCCTGATGACCGCCACCCCGGGGGCCACCCCCACGATCGTGCTCGTCGGCCACGGCATGGTCGGCCAGCGCTTCCTCGAGGCGCTCGCCGAGCGCGGCCTGACCGCCACGCACCGCGTGGTCGTGCTGTGCGAGGAGCCGCGCCCCGCGTACGACCGCGTGCAGCTCACCTCGTACTTCTCGGGCCGCACGCCCGAGGACCTCTCGATGACCGACCTGGGGTTCATCGCGGAGCACGGCATCGAACTGCACGTCGGCGACCCGGCGACCGCCGTCGACCGCGAGGCGCGGACGGTGACCTCCCGCTCGGGGCTGGTCGTCGGCTACGACACCCTGGTCCTCGCCACCGGCTCGTACCCCTTCGTGCCGCCGGTGCCCGGCAAGGACGCCGAGGGCTGCTTCGTGTACCGCACGATCGAGGACCTGCTCGCGATCGAGGCGTACGCGAAGGCGCGGGCGACGACCGGGGCGGTGGTCGGCGGCGGACTGCTCGGCCTGGAGGCGGCTGGCGCGCTCAAGGGCCTCGGCCTCACCTCCCACATCGTGGAGTTCGCGCCGCGCCTGATGCCGGTGCAGGTCGACGAGGGCGGGGGCGCGGCGCTGCTGCGCACCATCGAGGAGATGGGCCTCACGGTGCACACCGGCACCGGGACGCAGGAGATCCTCACCGGCACGGACGGCTCCGTCACCGGCATGAAGCTGTCCGACGGCTCCGAGCTCGCCACCGACCTGGTGGTCTTCTCGGCCGGTGTCCGCCCGCGCGACCAGCTCGCCCGGGAGTGCGGGCTGAGCGTCGGCGAGCGCGGCGGCATCGCGGTGGACGAGCAGTGCCGTACGGTCTCCGACCCGCACGTCTTCGCGATCGGCGAGTGCGCGCTGGCCTCGGACGGGCGGGTGTACGGCCTGGTGGCGCCCGGTTACGAGATGGCCGCGACGGTGGCCGCGACGATCGCCGCCGACGAGGAGGCCGCCTTCACCGGCGCCGACCTGTCGACCAAGCTGAAGCTGCTCGGCGTCGACGTGGCCTCCTTCGGCGACGCGCACGGCGCCACCGCCGACTGCCTCGACGTCGTCTACGCCGACTCCCGGTCGGGCACGTACAAGAAGCTGGTCATCGGGCGGGACGGGGAGCTGCTCGGCGGCATCCTGGTCGGCGACGCGGACGCGTACGGCACGCTGCGGGCGCTCACGGGATCGGTCCCGCCGGTCGCGCCCGAGGCACTCGTCCTGCCCGCCGGCGCGGGTGCCCCGGCGCAGCTCGGCCCGTCCGCGCTGCCCGACGAGGCGGTCATCTGCTCCTGCCACAACGTCACCAAGGGCACCATCCGCGGCGCGGTCACCGAGCACAGCTGCACGACGGTGCCCGAGGTGAAGAAGTGCACCAGGGCCGGTACGGGCTGCGGCAGCTGCGTGAAGGTGCTCGGGCAGCTCGTCACGGCCGAGCTGGAGGCGAGCGGCGTCGAGGTCGACAAGGGCCTGTGCGGCTGCTTCGACCAGACCCGCGAGGAGCTGTACGAGATCGTCCTCGCCCTGCGCGTCACCTCCTACCGGGAGCTCCTTGACCGGTACGGCCGGGAGGCTGCCCGGGGCGGCGACGGCTGCGAGGTCTGCAAGCCCACGGTCGGCTCCATCATCGCCTCGCTCGCGCCCACGATCGGCGCCGACGGCTACGTCCTGGAGGGCGAGCAGGCGGCGCTCCAGGACACCAACGACCACTTCCTCGCCAACCTCCAGAAGAACGGCTCGTACTCGGTCGTACCGCGCATCCCCGGCGGCGAGATCAGCCCGGAGAAGCTGATCGTCATCGGCGAGGTGGCCCGCGACTTCGGCCTCTACACGAAGATCACGGGCGGCCAGCGCATCGACATGTTCGGCGCCCGCGTCGAGCAACTGCCGCTGATCTGGACGCGGCTGGTGGACGCGGGCTTCGAGTCGGGGCACGCCTACGGCAAGTCGCTGCGCACGGTGAAGTCGTGCGTGGGGCAGACCTGGTGCCGCTACGGCGTCCAGGACTCCGTCCGCATGGCCATCGACCTGGAGCTGCGCTACCGGGGCCTGCGCTCCCCCCACAAGCTCAAGTCGGCGGTCTCCGGGTGCGCCCGCGAGTGCGCCGAGGCCCAGTCGAAGGACTTCGGCATCATCGCCACCTCCAACGGCTGGAACCTGTACGTCGGCGGCAACGGCGGCGCCACCCCGCGCCACGCGGACCTGCTGGCCCAGGACCTCTCGGACGCCGAGCTGATCCGTCTGATCGACCGGTTCCTGATGTTCTACATCCGCACCGCGGACCGCCTGGAGCGCACCTCGACCTGGCTGGACCGCATCCCGGGCGGCCTGGACCACGTCCGTGACGTGGTCGTGGAGGACTCGCTCGGCATCTGCGAAGAGCTGGAGTCCCTGATGGCGGACCACGTGGCGCACTACCGCGACGAGTGGGCGGCGACCATCGACGACCCCGAGAAGCTGGCCCGGTTCGTCTCGTTCGTGAACGCGCCCGACACCCCCGACCCGGTGGTCGCCTTCGTCCCCGAGCGCGACCAGATCAAGCCCGACCTGCCGCTGCTCTCCATCGGCCTGCGGCCCCTGACGGAAGACGCCCTGGAAGGGAGCGCCACACGATGACCCTGGCACCCGAGACGACCGACCTGATGGTGCAGCTGCGCCTGCCGGACGACTGGTTCACGGTCTGCGACCTCAGCGCGCTGGTCCCGGGCCGCGGAGTTGCGGCCCTGCTCCCGGACGGCCGCCAGGCCGCCCTGTTCCGCGACCGGACCGGCCGGCTGTACGCCATCGACAACCGCGACCCGTTCACCGGCGCGGCCGTCCTCTCCCGCGGCCTGACCGGCACCCACCAGGGCCACCCGTTCGTCGCCTCCCCGCTGCTGAAGCAGCGGTTCGACCTGGCCTCGGGGCAGTGCCTGGACGACGAGTCGGTGCGGGTGGTGACGTACGAGGTGCGGACGGCGGCGTGAGGCACCCGCCCTCACCAGCCGTACTGGGGGCGGGGGCCCCACCGTCGCGGTGTCCGGCGCCGCGATCGGCCCCTAGCCCGCCGTGCCCCGCCCCAGCTCCTCGTACGTCACCCCGGTCAGCCGCTCCGACGCCTCCCAGAGCAGTTCCCCCGCGCGGTCGTCGAGCGTCCACGGGGCGCGCCGGCTCCGGGCGGGGGCACCCCGCCAGCCGAGGAAGGACGGGCCCGTGAAGTCGTCGGGCCGGACGTCGGGGGCGGTGGCCGCGTACAGGGCCGGGAGGGCACCGGCCTCCGCGGGCTGCGCGAACACGCGGTTGCCGAGCTGCCACACACGCTCGGACAACTTGCGCCCCTGCAGTTTCGGCGCCGCGGTCTGGAGGTTGGTCCGTGAGTACCCGGGGTGCGCGGCCGCCGCCACGACGCCGGAGCCGGTGGCGGCGAGCCGCCGGGCCAGCTCGTGGGTGAAGAGGAGGTTGGCCGTCTTGGAGCGTGCGTAGGCGGTCCACCGGCCGTACGAACGCCAGCCGTTGAGGTCCGTGATGTCGATGTTGGCCAGGGCGTGCATGAAGCTGGAGAGGGTCACGACGCGCGCGCCGGGGGTGTCGAGCAGAGCGGGCAGCAGCAGACCGGTGAGCGCGAAGTGCCCGAGGTGGTTGACCGCGAACTGGGTCTCGTAACCGTCCGCCGTGCGCCCCCTCGGGAGGGCCATCACGCCGGCGTTGTTGACCAGCAGGTCGATCCGCTCGTACTGCTTCCGGCACCCGGCCGCGAACTCCCGCACCGAGTTCAGGTCCCCGAGGTCGAGCCGTACGAACTCCGCCCGCGCGCCCGGCACCTCCCGCGCCAGCCGGTCACCGGCCTCCGTCCCGCGCGCCTCGCTGCGGCAGGCCAGCACGACCCGGGCCCCGCGCCGGGCCAGTTCGCGCGCGGTGACGTAACCGATCCCGCTGTTGGCCCCGGTGACGACGGCCGTACGGCCCGTCTGATCGGGGATGTCACCCGTGTTCCAGCCCGCCATGCCCCGTACTCCCTCCACTGCCCGCCGACACCGACTCCAGGTGGTACCCGGAAGTAAGACAACACACTCCTGGCGCCGAACGACGAAAAGCAGTCACAGAAGCATCACAAACCTTCCACAATAACGATCACCGCTTTACGGTCATGTCCTTACGCACCGCCCAGGGGGGATAGACATGACCAACCCGTACATCCAGCCGCCCGCTCCCGGCCCCGCTCCCGGCCCCGGCACAGGCCCCCGCCCCGCCCCCAAGTGGGCTCGCAAGCGCTACGTCCTTCCCGCCCTCGCACTGGCCCTGTTCGTCGGTGTCGGCATCGGCGGCGGCGACGGGGACACCACGACGACCGACGCCAAGCCGGCGGCCGCCGTCCCCGGCCCGACGACCACCGTGACGGCCACGGCCACCGAGACGGCGGAGCCGGAACCGGCCGAGACGGTGACGGCGACCGAGACCGAGAAGGTCGAGGTCGAGGTGGAGGTCGAGGTCACGAAGACGGTGACCGCCGAGGCGGCGGTGGACTACGGCTCCGGCTCGGGCGGGAGCGGCAGCGGGTCCGGCGGTGGCGGCAGCACCTACTACGAGAACTGCACCGCGGCCCGCGCCGCCGGCGCCGCCCCCGTGTACGCGGGCGACCCCGGCTACGGCTCCCACCTGGACCGGGACGGCGACGGGGTCGGCTGCGAGTAGGGCGTTGCGGCGGGCCGCCGGGCGCGCTCCGCGCGCACCGCCCGCCCCGGAGATGCCGGAACGGGCGGTGTGTGAGCGGGGATCAGCAACCGTTGCGCAGCCTGTTCCAGGTGACCGGGCCGACGACGCCGTCGGCAGCGATACCGCACGTCCTCTGGAAGTCCACGACACCGGCTCTCGTACCGCTGCCGAACTGGCCGTCGATGCCGCTGGAGCCCACGTAGAAGCCCCAGGCGACCAGCAGACACTGGGCCTCGCGCACGGCGTTGCCGGAGCTGCCGGTGGAGATGGTGGGCGGCGTGACGGCGCCGTGGTAGCCGCAGTAGAGGGCGGTCGGAGCCGCCTCGGCCACCGCGGCGGCGGGCGCGGCAGAGGCGGAACCGGTCGTGAGCGCGGTGGCGCCCGTCAGCACCAGGGCGCCGACAGCGAGCGATGCGGCGGAACGTCGGACAGACCTCACAGTGTCCTCCCGATCAGTTTGGTCATGTTCATGGCCATGGAGAAGCTAACAAGGCCACATGTGCCGCAATAGGCGCCTTCAAGCCCGTCCGCCGACGTTTCCGACCGGCCATGACCTGCCGCCACGCTCTCGCCCCCCGCTTCGTACACCGTTCAACAGGCAGGACGCCCGAGGCGGAATGGCCGGTAGACGGCACCCGGGCGGACGCCGATGAGGGCGGCACCCCCCGCACGGGGTGCCGCCCTCATCGGTGGGCCGGGGTCGCCGTCCTGTCGGCGAGGGTGAGGAATGACGGACGACGGCCCCGGTGGCCGTACCGCGGCCCCGGCCGGGGACACGGCACAGGCTTCAACGGTGGTCGCTGCCCGCCGACTGCGTCGCCGCCCGTCCCGCCTCCAGCCGGGCCACCGGGATGCGGAACGGGGAGCAGGAGACGTAGTCGAGTCCCACCTCGTGGAAGAAGTGGACCGACTCCGGGTCGCCGCCGTGTTCGCCGCAGACGCCGAGTTTGAGGCCGGGGCGGGTCGCGCGGCCGGCCTGGGCCGCGGACCTCACCAGGGAGCCGACCCCGTCCTGGTCGATGGTCTCGAAGGGGCTGACCCCGAAGATCCCCTTCTCCAGGTAGGCCGTGAAGAAGCTGGCCTCCACGTCGTCCCGGGAGAAGCCCCAGACCGTCTGCGTGAGGTCGTTGGTGCCGAAGGAGAAGAACTCCGCCGCCTCGGCGATCTGGCCGGCCGTCAGCGCGGCGCGCGGCAGCTCGATCATCGTGCCGATGGCCAGCTTCAGCTCCGTGCCCGTCGCCTCCTGGACCTCCGCGATGACCTGGTCCGCCTCCTCGCGCACGATCTCCAGTTCCTGGACGGTGCCCACGAGCGGGATCATGATCTCGGCGCGCGGATCGCCCTTCGCGGCCCGGCGTTCGGCCGCCGCCTCCGCGATCGCGCGGACCTGCATGGCGAACAGGCCGGGGATGGCGAGGCCGAGGCGTACGCCGCGCAGGCCCAGCATCGGGTTCTGCTCGTGCAGGCGGTGGACCGCCTGGAGCAGGCGGAGCTCGTTCTCGTGCGGTTCCTGGCGGGACTCGGCGAGCGCCACCCGGACCGACAGTTCCGTGATGTCGGGCAGGAACTCGTGCAGCGGCGGGTCGAGGAGGCGGACGGTGACCGGGAGGCCGTCCATCGCCTCGAAGAGGTCGACGAAGTCCTGCTTCTGGAGCGGGAGCAGTTGCTTGAGGGACTCCTCACGGTCCGCCTCCGTGTCCGCCAGGATCAGGCGTTCCACCAGTTCACGGCGGTCGCCGAGGAACATGTGTTCCGTACGGCACAGGCCGATGCCCTGGGCGCCGAAGCGGCGGGCGCGCAGCGCGTCCTCGGCGTTGTCGGCGTTGGCGCGCACCCGCAGCCGGCGCTTGCGGTCGGCGAAGGCCATGATGCGGTGCACCGCCTCCACCAGCTCGTCGGCGTCGTCGGCGCCCGCGTGCATCCGGCCCTCGAAGTACTCGACGACCGGGGAGGGGACGACCGGGACCTCGCCCAGGTACACCTTGCCCGTCGAGCCGTCGATGGAGATGACGTCACCCTCCTCGACGACCCGGCCGCCGGGCACCGTCATGCAGCGGCGCTTGGTGTCGACCTCGAGCTCCTCGGCGCCGCACACACAGGTCTTGCCCATGCCGCGGGCGACGACGGCCGCGTGGGAGGTCTTGCCGCCGCGCGAGGTGAGGATGCCCTCGGCGGCGATCATGCCGTCCAGGTCGTCGGGGTTGGTCTCCCGCCGGACCAGGATGACCTTCTCGCCGGAACGGGACCATTTCACGGCCGTGTACGAGTCGAAGACCGCCTTGCCGACCGCCGCGCCCGGGGAGGCGGCGATGCCCCGGCCCACCTGCTCGGTCCTCGCCTCCTCGTCGAAGCGGGGGAACATCAACTGGGCCAGCTGGGCGCCGTTGACGCGCTGGAGCGCCTCCGTCTCGTCGATCAGCCCCTGGTCGACGAGCTGGGTCGCGATGCGGAAGGCCGCGCCCGCCGTGCGCTTGCCGACGCGGGTCTGGAGCATCCACAGCTGTCCGCGCTCGATGGTGAACTCGATGTCGCAGAGGTCCTTGTAGTGGTTCTCCAGGGTTTCCATGATCTGCATCAGGCGGTCGTACGACGTCTTGTCGATCCGCTCCAGTTCGGCGAGCGGGACGGTGTTGCGGATGCCCGCCACCACGTCCTCGCCCTGCGCGTTCTGCAGGTAGTCGCCGTACACGCCCTGGTGCCCCGAGGCGGGGTCGCGGGTGAACGCCACGCCCGTGCCCGAGTCCGGGCCGAGGTTGCCGAAGACCATCGAGCAGACGTTGACGGCGGTGCCGAGGTCGTGCGGGATGCGCTCCTGGCGGCGGTAGAGCTTGGCGCGGTCGCCGTTCCACGAGTCGAAGACCGCCCGGATCGCGAGGTCCATCTGCTCCCGCGGGTCCTGCGGGAAGTCGCGCCCCGCCTCGGTCCGCACGATCTCCTTGAACCGGGCGACCAGTTCCTCCAGGTCCGCGGCGGCCAGCTCCGTGTCGACCGTGACCTTCCTGACCTCCTTGGCCTTCTCCAGCGCGTCCTCGAAGAGGTCGCCGTCGACGCCGAGGACGGTCCTGCCGAACATCTGGATGAGGCGGCGGTAGGAGTCCCACGCGAAGCGCTCGTCGCCGGCCTGCTGGGCGAGGCCCTGGACCGAGCTGTCGGAGAGGCCGATGTTCAGGACGGTGTCCATCATGCCCGGCATGGAGAACCTGGCTCCGGAGCGGACCGACACCAGGAGGGGGTCGTCGGCCTGGCCGAGCTTCTTCCCCGTCCGCTCCTCGAGGGCGGCGAGGTGCCCGCTCACCTCGTCACGGAGTGCCACCGGCTCGTCGCCGCTGTCGAGGTAGACCTTGCAGGCCTCGGTGGTGATGGTGAAGCCGGGAGGGACGGGGAGACCGAGGTTGGTCATCTCGGCGAGGTTGGCGCCCTTGCCGCCCAGCAGGCCCTTGAGGTCCTTGTTCCCCTCGGTGAAGTCGTAGACGAACTTCACGTTCTCAACACTCCGAGCCGTCCGGTCTCCGAGGGGGTCTTTGTTCTCCGACACGGGTCCCAACTCCTTGAGGCCGCGGTGGCTGCCCTGACGGCGAGGAACATACCCAGATCGAAGGCGTCTGGGGAGGTCCACTGGTGCGACATGTGCCTGTAACGCGGTGTCCGCCAACAGATCGAAAGTCAAGGCTGGGCAAGGGGAGGTGCCGTCACGCGTTCACTCCTTGAACGGATCTACCCTCGCAGACGCCATCGAATGCTCATGTGAGCGTCGATTAACACGTTTGAGTTCGACTGCTGAACGATCAGTGGATGGCACCGAGTGCCACGCATTGAAAACCCGGAACCTCTGGCGAGTTGCTCATATGAGCGAGAGCCCCATCAGGGGTGGCGAGAATCACGCCGTTCGGCGGAGCCGCATCCCACCATGCGGACCGGACACCGGTGCGCAACACGTCTGCCACACGCGACGGAACGGGCCGCCTCAGACCCCCAGCGCCGCCAGCCGCTCCTCGGCCCGCTCCGGCGCGTACAGGTGCTCCACGACCAGCGCACCCGCCCCCACCAGCCCGGCCCGCTCCCCCAGCCGCGAGGTCACCACGTCGAGGCGCGCGGTGGAGCGGGGCAGCGCCCGCTGGTACAGCAGTTCCCGTACGCCCGTGAGGAACGGCGTCCCGGCCAGATCGCCCGCGATCATCAGCACACCAGGGTCGAGCAGGGTGACCACCGTCGCGAGGACCTCCCCCACACTGCGCCCGGCCTCCCGGGCGAGCGCCGCCGCCCCGGGGTGGCCGGCCGTCAGCAGGTCGCGCACGTCCGAACCGGAGGCCGCGGGCACGCCCGCCGCGGCCAGCCGCCGGGCCACGGCACCGCCGCTCGCCACCGCGGCCAGACAGCCGTACGAGCCGCACCTGCACAGCGCGTCGGTGCCGTCGGGGACGCGGATGTGGCCTATGTCCCCCGCTCCCCCGTCGGTGCCCCGGTAGATCGTCCCGCCGACCACGACGCCCGCGCCGATGCCGGTCGACACCTTGACCAGCACGAAGGCCGAGCAGTCCGGGTAACCGGTGCGCTGTTCGCCGTACGCCATGAGGTTGGCGTCGTTGTCGACGAGGACGACCGTGTCCGCCGGGCCGCCCGCGTGCTCGGCGAAGGCGCGGGCCAGCCGGCCCCGTATGTCGAAGCCGTCCCAGCCCGGCATGATCGGCGGCTGCACGACACGGCCGGTGTCCAGGTCCACCGGGCCGGGCACGGCCAGCCCGATGCCGGCCGCCTCGTCCGCCCGCCGGCCCGTCTTCTCCAGCAGCAGGGCGAACCAGCGGCCGAGCCCGTCGAGCACCGCCTCGGGGCCGTCCTCGACGGCCAGCGGACCCGAGTGCTCGGCCAGGACCGAGCCGGTGAGGGAGAGCACGGCGGCGCGGGCGTGGCGGGTGTCCAGGTCGGCGGCGAGGACGACGGCGTGGTCGTCGTCGAACTCCAGGGTGATCGAGGGGCGTCCGCCGAGCGGCGAGCCGACCGGTCCCCCGGCACCCTCGCGCAGCCAGCCCGCCCGGAAAAGGCGGTCCAGGCGCTGGCCGACCGTCGCCCGGGACAGCCCCGTGGCCTGCTGGAGCGCCCCGCGGGTGGTGGCCCGGCCGTCGCGGACCAGGGCGAGCAGATCCCCGGCACCGGCGTGACTCCCCGCCTTCGCGACCTTCCCGCTCATGTACACCCCCTTGCGCTTCACAACTCTGCATTACATATTGGGTTTTGCGTGTTAACTAGACGTAACTCTACGGTAGCCCTGGCCGAACCGGCCCGATCGATGCCCTCGGGGAGCCCTGCGTGGACCGCACCACCCAGTTGACCGCACGACGTACGGCCCGGACGGGTCCGGCTCCCGCCCCGGACGTATACGATCCGGCCGCCCCGGCCGGATCACTGCACACGAGAGCGGCCGCGGTGCTGGAGGCCAACTGGACGGGGACGTCCACGGTGCCCTCCCGCGGTCTGTATCCGCACCAGTGGTCCTGGGACTCGGCGTTCATCGCCGTCGGGCTGCGCCACCTGTCGCCGTTACGGGCGCAGACGGAGCTGGAGACGCTGCTCGCCGCCCAGTGGGGCGACGGCCGGGTCCCGCACATCGTCTTCCACCCCTCCGTGCCGCTCGACGCGTACTTCCCGAGCCCCGACTTCTGGCGCTCCTCGGCCGCCGGACGCGCCGCGGGCGCCCCGCGCACCGTACAGACGTCGGGCATCGTGCAGCCACCGGTGCACGCGCTCGCCGCGTGGCTGGTGCACCGCGCCGATCCCGGGCTGTCCCGGGCCCGCGGCTTCCTGCCCCGGGTGTACCCGCGCCTGGCCGCCTGGCACCGCTACCTGCTGCACCGCCGCGACCTGGGCGGGGGCGGCCTGGCCTCCGTGGTGCACCCGTGGGAGCCGGGCATGGACAACTCCCCCTGCTGGGACGCCCCGCTGGCCCGCGTCGCCCCGGCCCCCGCCCTCTCCTTCCGCCGCGCCGACCTGGCGCACGGCGCCCCCGAGGACCGGCCGACGGACCTGGACTACGGGCGGTACGTGCGGCTGGCGACGGACTACCGGGACCGGGGTTACCGGGACGGGCCGCACGGCCGCGCGGGAGACCGGACGGAGCACCCGGCGGAGCACCGGGCGGGCGGCTTCGCGGTCGAGGATCCCGCCTTCAACGCCCTGCTCATCGCCTCCGAGCACGCGCTGGCCCGGATCGCGAAGGAGCTCGGCGCCACCGGCACCGCCCGGCACGCGCGGGCGCGGCGGCTGACGGCGGCGCTGGTGGACCGGCTCTGGGACCCGGCGGAGGGCATGTTCCGCTGCCGGGACGTGTACGGGGCGGGGCGGCACGGCGAGCTGCTCCCCGGGCGGAGCGTCTCCGGGCTGGTCCCCCTGCTCCTGCCGGACCTGCCGCGCGGCATCGTCGGCGCCCTCGTCCGCACGGCGTGCGGGCCGCGCTTCGGGCTCGGCGGCCCGGCCCGGCTCGTGCCCAGCTACGACCTCACCGGCGAGGCATTCGACCGGCACCGGTACTGGCGCGGACCGGCCTGGTTCAACACGGCGTGGTTGCTGGAGCGCGGGCTGCGGCTGCACGGTGAGCGCGCGCGGGCCGACGCGCTGCGGGCGGACTTCCTGCGCACGGCCGACGCCTCCGGGTTCGCGGAGTACGTGGACCCGTACACCGGCGCGGCCCGCGGGACGGCCGGCTTCGGCTGGACCGCCGCGCTCACGCTCGACCTGCTCCACGGGGCACCGGGGGACGGCACGCATCACCACAGCGGTGACCTCGGGGAACTCGAAGACCTGGCTGACATGGGAGGGGACCGGGAATGACGGACCGGCATCATCTGCTCGTGCACGGCGGAACGTTCCTGGCCGTGGGGGACCGCGGGGACATCAGCGGGATGGGCGGCGGCGGCACCCCGGACGGGCTGTTCGTCCGGGACGCCCGGCACCTCAGCCGCTGGCAGCTCACCGTGGACGGCGCCGTCCCCGAGCCGCTCGCCCCGGTCACCGACGGCGACACCGCACGCTGTGTGCTCGTGCCGCGCGGCGGCCGCCAGGAGCCGCCCGCGTACACGCTCTTCCGGGAACAAGCCCTCGGCGAGGGCGCGTTGGTCGAGTCGCTGCGGGTGACGAGCAACCGCCCGGTGCCCACGACGGTCCGCGTCGCGGTGACCGCGGACGCCGACTTCACGGACCAGTTCGAACTCCGCTCGGACCACCGTACGTACGTCAAGACGGGCGCCGTGCGGACCCGGCGGGTCCTCGACGAGGGCGTCGAGTTCGGCTACCGGCGCGGGGAGTGGCGGTCCTGTACCACCGTCACGGCCGAGCCCCCGCCGGACGGGGTGGAGGAGACGGGCACGGGCGCCCGGCGGCTGGTGTGGACCCTGCACCTGGAGCCGCACGGGTCGGCCGAGCTGTCCCTGCGGGCCGCCGCCCGGCCGCACGGCACACCCGGCGATCCGGACGTGCCGGCCTCCCCGGCCGTGGCGCGCGAGCGACTGCGCGCGCGGGAGGCGGAGTTCGCCGAGGGCGTGCCCTTCCCCACCGGATGGCGCGAGCTGACGGCGGCCTGCGCGCGCGGCCTGTCGGACCTGGCCGTGCTCCAGGTGCCGGCGGCCGGCCCGGACGGCGAGGAACTGCGCGTCCCCGCGGCCGGCGCCCCCTGGTTCCTCACCCTGCTCGGCCGCGACGCCCTGCTGACCTCCCTCTTCGTCCTCCCCTACCGCCCCGGGCCGGCCGCCGCCACGCTGCTCGCGCTCGCCGCCACCCAGGCGACGGAGGGCGGCGAGGGCCCGGTGGCGCAGCCGGGGAAGATCGTGCACGAGGTGCGGCACGGGGAGCTGGCCCACTTCGGACAGGTGCCCTACGGGCGCTACTACGGCTCGGTGGACGCGACCCCGCTCTTCCTGGTGCTGCTCGGCGCGTACGTGGAGCACACCGGCGACACCGCGCTCGCCCGCCGTCTCGAACCGCACGCGCGCGCGGCGATCGGCTGGATGCTGGACCACGGCGGCCTCACCTCGCGCGGCTACCTCGTCTACCGCGCGGACCGGGGCGGCCTCGCCAACCAGAACTGGAAGGACTCCCCCGGCGCCATCTGCTCGGCGGACGGCGACCGCCCCACCGGCCCGGTGACGGCGGCGGGCGCGCAGGGCTACGCGTACGACGCGCTGCGCCGCACCGCCCACCTGGCCCGCACGGTCTGGGCGGACGAGGTGTACGCGGCGCTGCTGGAGCAGGCGGCGGCGGACCTGCGCGACCGTTTCCAGCGGGACTTCTGGATGGCCGGCCGTTCCTTCCCCGCGCTGGCCCTGGACGGCGACGGCCGCCAGGTGGACGCCCTCGCCTCCGACGCGGGTCATCTGCTCTGGTCGGGCCTGCTGGACAAGGAGTACGGGGAGCTGGTCGGCCGGCGGCTGCTGCAGCCCGACTTCTTCTCCGGCTGGGGCGTGCGCACGCTGGCCGCCGGGCAGGCGGCGTACCACCCGCTGTCGTACCACCGCGGCTCGGTCTGGCCCCACGACAACGCGCTCATCGCGCTGGGCCTGGCCCGCTACGGGCTGCACGACGAGGCCCGCGCGGTCGCCCACGGCCTGGTGGACGCGGCGACGGCGACGGGCCACCGCCTGCCGGAGGTGCTCGCCGGGTACGACCGCGCCGGTCACCCGGAGCCGGTGCCGTACCCGCACGCCTGTGTACGCGAGTCCCGCTCGGCGGCGGCACCGCTGGCGCTGCTGACGGCCGTGGGGGGCGTCTGACCGGCGGGGCGGGGAGAATCAGCCGCCGGACGTGTCCAGCTCCGCGTCCTCACTGATGCCCGCGCAGTCGTACGGGTCCTTCAGCCAGCCGTCCGGGAGGACCACGCGGTTGTTGCCGGAGGTGCGCCCGCGGGGGCCGTCGGCGCCGGCCGGCCAGGGCTGGCCGAGGTCCAGCTCGTCGAGCCCGGCGCGCAGTTCCTCCAGGGAGGAGGTGATCGCGAGGCGCTTGCGCATCTCCGAGCCGACCGCGAAGCCCTTGAGGTACCAGGCCACGTGCTTGCGGAAGTCGATGACGCCGCGCGCCTCGTCGCCGAGCCACTCGCCGAGGAGCGTGGCGTGGCGGACCATGACGTCGGCGACCTCGCGCAGCGTCGGGCGCGCGAAGTCGTCCCGGCCCTCGAAGGCGGCGACCAGGTCCGCGAAGAGCCACGGGCGGCCGAGGCAGCCGCGGCCCACGACCACGCCGTCGCAGCCGGTCTCGCGGACCATGCGCAGGGCGTCCTCGGCGGACCAGATGTCGCCGTTGCCGAGGACGGGGATCTCCGGGACGTGCTCCTTGAGGCGGGCGATGGCCTCCCAGTCGGCGGTGCCGCCGTAGTGCTGGGCGGCCGTGCGGCCGTGCAGCGCGATCGCGGTGACACCCTCCTCGACGGCGATCCGGCCGGCGTCGAGGAAGGTGATGTGGTCGTCGTCGATGCCCTTGCGCATCTTCATGGTGACGGGCAGGTCGCCCGCCCCGGTCACGGCCTCGCGCAGGATCGCCCGGAGCAGGTTCCGCTTGTACGGGAGGGCCGAGCCGCCGCCCTTCCGCGTCACCTTCGGGACCGGGCAGCCGAAGTTCAGGTCGATGTGGTCGGCGAGGCCCTCCTCCGCGATCATGCGGACGGCCTTGCCGACGGTCGCCGGGTCCACCCCGTACAGCTGGATCGAGCGCGGCTTCTCGGTCTCGTCGAACCTGATCAGCTGCATGGTCTTCTCGTTGCGCTCGACCAGCGCCCGGGTCGTGATCATCTCGCTCACGAAGAGGCCCTTGCCCCCGCTGAACTCGCGGCACAGCGTGCGGAACGGGGCGTTGGTGATCCCGGCCATGGGGGCGAGCACGACGGGCGGCTGAACGGTGTGCGGGCCGATGCTGAGGGCGGAGGGCGTGGACATTCCCCCATTGTCGCGCACACCGACCACATGTACTGGTCATTAGTTAGGCGCACTACTTAACCTGACCTACGATGGAACGCATGCCCGAGCTCACCCACCGCCGCCGCCTGCTCGTGCTCGCCATCTGCTGCATGAGCCTGCTGATCGTGAGCCTGGACAACACGGTCCTCAACGTCGCCCTGCCCTCCCTGGAGCGCGACCTGGGCGCGAGCGTCTCGGGCCTGCAGTGGACCATCGACGCGTACACGCTCGTCCTCGCCTCCCTGCTGATGCTCGCGGGCTCGACCGCCGACCGCATCGGCCGCAGGCGCGTCTTCGTCACGGGCCTGGTCGTCTTCACCGCCGGCTCGGTGCTCTGCTCCCTCGCCCCGGACCTGAACTGGCTGATCGCCTTCCGGATGGTGCAGGCGGTGGGCGGTTCGATGCTGAACCCGGTCGCCATGTCGATCATCACCAACACCTTCACGGACCCGCGCGAGCGCGCCCGCGCGATCGGTGTGTGGGGCGCGGTCGTCGGCATATCGATGGCGGCGGGACCGCTGGTCGGCGGGCTGCTGGTGGAGACGGTCGGCTGGCGCTCGATCTTCTGGATCAACCTGCCGGTGGGCCTGGCCGCGCTGCTGCTCACCCTCCGCCTCGTCCCCGAGTCCCGCGCGCCGAAGGCCCGCCGCGCCGACCCGTTCGGCCAGCTCCTGGTGATCGTCCTGTTCGGCTCCCTGACGTACGCGATCATCGAGGCACCGCACGCGGGCCCGGGCACGGTCCTGCCCTTCGCCGGGCTCGCCCTGGCCGCGCTCCTCTGCCTCCTGTACTACGAGCCCCGCCGCGCCGAACCCCTCATCGACCTGCGCTTCTTCCGCTCGGCGCCGTTCAGCGGGGCGACGGTGACCGCGGTCAGCGCCTTCGCGGCACTGGGCGGCTTCCTCTTCCTGTCCACCCTCTACCTGCAGAACGTGCGCGGCCTGAGCGCCCTGCACGCGGGGCTGTGGATGCTCCCGATGGCGGGCCTGACCTTCGTCTGCGCCCCCCTGTCGGGCCGGCTCGTCGGCAGCCGGGGCCCACGCCTGCCGCTGCTGGTCGCCGGGTCCTCGATGACCGTGAGCGGCCTGCTCTTCGCGCTCTTCGAGGCCGAGACCAGGAACGTCACCCTCTTCATCGGGTTCGTCCTGTTCGGCGTCGGCTTCGGCTTCGTCAACTCCCCCATCACCAACACCGCCGTCTCCGGCATGCCCCGCGCCCAGGCCGGGGTCGCCGCCGCGGTCGCCTCCACCAGCCGTCAGCTCGGCCAGACGCTGGGCGTCGCGGTGATCGGCGCGGTGCTGGCGGCGGGCGTGACCGCGTCCTCCGGGCCCGCGTACGCGGACTCCTTCGTCGCCGCCTCCCGGCCCGGCTGGTGGATCCTCACCGGCTGCGGCCTCGCCGTGCTGGTCGTGGGCGCGCTGACGACCGGCCGCTGGGCCCGCGGGACGGCCGAGCGGACGGCCGAGCGGCTGGGGAGCACGGAGATCCGGGAGGCGGCGGGCGCTGCGGGGAGCAAAAGTTGAGGGCCCGTCCCGTTTGCAGTAGTCCGTCGTAAGTAGGAAAAGCGGTACCGATGCATCTGGCGTGCCCCCTGGGGCGTGCGTCACGCTGTGGCATATGACTCAGGCATCTGATGGCTTGACCTCATCCACCGACGACGACGCGAATCCCCTGCAGCGGCTCTCCCTCGGCCGGCTGCGGCAGCGTACGAGCATGAAGTGGCGCACCTACCCGGACGACGTCCTGCCCCTGTGGGTGGCCGAGATGGACGTGCCCCTGGCCGAACCGGTCGCGCGGGCGGTGAACGACGCGCTCGCGCTCGGCGACACCGGCTACCCGGCCGGTACGGAGTACGCCGAGGCGCTGGCCGAGTTCGCCCGCAAGCGCTGGGACTGGGACGGCCTGTCCGTGCGGCGCACGGCGATCGTGCCCGATGTGATGCAGGGCGTCGTGGAGATGCTCAAACTGGTCTCAGGACCGGGCGATCCGGTCGTCGTCAACTCCCCCGTGTACCCGCCCTTCTACCCGTTCGTGCGCCACATGGGCCGCTTCGTGGTCGAGGCCCCGCTGGGGGCGGACGGGCGGCTCGACTTCATCGCCCTGGAGGGCGCCTTCGGGCGGGCCGCCCGGGGCGCGAGCCGGAACACCGGCAGACCGGCCTACCTGCTGTGCAGCCCGCACAACCCGACCGGCACCGTGCACACCGCCGACGAGCTGACGCGGGCCGCACGGCTGGCGCGGGCGTACGGCCTGCGCGTGGTGGCGGACGAGATCCACGCCCCGGTGGTGGCGCGGGATGCGTCCTTCGTGCCGTACCTGAGCGTGCCCGGCGGGGAGAACGGCCTGTCCCTGATGTCGGCGTCCAAGGCCTGGAACCTGGCCGGGCTGAAGGCCGCCCTGGCGATCGCCGGGCCCGCCGCCGCCGACGACCTCGCCCGCCTCCCGGAGGAGGTCGGCCACGGCCCCAGCCACCTCGGCGCCATCGCCCACACGGCGGCCCTGCGGGACGGCGGCGACTGGCTCGACGCCGTGCTCCTGGGCCTGGACGACAACCGCCGGCTGCTGGCCCGCCTCCTCGCCGAGCACCTCCCCGCCGTGCGCTACGTCCCCGCGGAGGGCACCTACCTGGCGTGGCTGGACTGCCGGGGGCTCGGGCTCGAGGAGGACCCGGCCGAGGTCTTCCTGCGGCGCGGCCGGGTCGCCCTGAACTCCGGGAAGGACTTCGGCACGGGCGGCGCGGGCTTCGTCCGGCTGAACCTGGCGACGTCCCCGGACCTGATCACCGAGGCGGTGCTGCGGATGGCTGCGGCGGTCGCCCACCAGGAACACTGACCGGCCCGCGCCCCGGAACCCCCGACCGCCCGGCACTCGTTCTCCGCATACTCCACGCAACCAGTGCCGAGCGTCGCAGGGGGACGTCATGCCGCGTACCGATACCCATACCGATACCAGCAAGGTGAGCCGCTGGGACCAGCACGGCCGCGTGCACACCGTCCACCTGCGACGCTCCGGCATGCGGCGCACCCTCGGATGCGACACGTGCGGCTGGCGGCGGAGCGCACGGTTCGCGCCCCGGCCCAAGGCGGAGGAGCACCTCGTACGGGCCCACCAGGCGACGGTGGATCCGGCGACGGTGTGACCCCTCCTCCGGTGCACCGGCGACCGCCCGGGCCGCTCACACCCGCAGCCCCCGCACCACCAGCTCCACCACCGCCTCGAACTCGGCGTCGATCCCCGGCTGGTCCCAGTCGCGGACGTAGCTCGGGTCGTGGAAGCGGCCGGTGGCGTCGAAGACGGCGCGCGCCGTGACGGCCGGGGCCGCGGAGGCGAAGACGCCGCGCTCGACACCGTCCTGGACCATGTCCGTCAGCTGGCCCGTCAGCTCGGCGATGTGCCGGTCGACCACCGCGCTGTTCTCCCCGATCAGCACCATGTACGTGGCGAAGAGCTCCGGGTCGTCGCCCGCCTTGTGCCGCTTGGCCGTGAAGAGGGCGGTGAACCAGTCGCGCAGCCGCGCCTCGGGGTCACGGTCCTCGGCGGTGATCCCGGACAGGGCGGCCGACGTACGGTCCAGCCACCGCTCGGTGACCGCCTCCCGCAGCGCCGCCTTCGTGCGGAAGTGCCGGTAGACGCTGCCGTGGCTGACCCCGAGCGCACGGGCCACGTCCACGACGGTGGCCTTCGCGGGACCGTGGCGGCGCAGCACCTCCTCGGTGGCTTCGAGGATGCGCGCGGCGGTGAGGGTCTCGGAGGTCGGTGCCATGACATCGACCGTACCCGGCCGGTTCCGGGCGCCGGCCGTCAGCGCTCGCTGTCCAGGTGCCCCATCTGGGCCGCCGGATAGCGTTCGCCCGCAGCCGCGCCCGCCGGGACCGCCGCCTCGATCGCCCGCAGGTCGGCGTCGTCCAGGGTCACGTCGAGCGCGCCGAGGGCCTCCGTCAGCCGGTCCCGGCGGCGGGCACCCACCAGCGGGACGATGTCCTCGCCCCGGGACAGCACCCAGGCGATCGCGATCTGGGCCACCGACACGCCCTTGTCCTCGGCGACCTTCCGCAGCGCCTCGACCAGGTCCAGGTTGTGCCGGAGGTTCTCGCCCTGGAAGCGGGGCGAGTGGGCGCGGAAGTCGTCCGCCGCGAGCTGCCGGTCCTGCTGGAAGTGGCCCGAGATCAGGCCGCGCGACAGCACGCCGTACGCGGTGATGCCGATGCCCAGCTCGCGCGTGGTGGGCAGGATGTCCCGCTCGATGCCGCGCGAGATGAGCGAGTACTCGATCTGAAGGTCGGCGACCGGCGCGGTGGCTGCGGCGCGGCGGATGGTGTCGGCGCCGGCCTCGCTCAGGCCGATGTGCCGTACGTAACCCTTCTCGACCAGCTCCGCGATGGCGCCCACCGTCTCCTCGATCGGCACGCCAGGGTCGACCCGCGCGATGCGGTAGACGTCGATGTGGTCGACGCCGAGGCGCTGGAGCGAGTACGCGACGAAGTTCTTCACCGCGGCCGGACGGCCGTCGTACCCCGACCAGCCGCCCTCCGGATCGCGCAGGGCCCCGAACTTCACGCTGACCAGCGCCTGTTCACGGCGGGCGGCGGGGGCGGAGCGCAGCGCCTCGCCGATCAGGATCTCGTTGTGGCCCATGCCGTAGAAGTCGCCGGTGTCGAGCAGGGTCACGCCGGCCTCCAGCGCGGTGTGGATCGTGGCGATGGACTCCGCCCGGTCCGCCTCGCCGTACAGCGCGGACATGCCCATGCAGCCGAGGCCGAGGGAGGACACCTGGGGGCCGGTGGTTCCGAGGGTGCGGGTGTGTGTCGTCGTCATGCGACCACCTTCACATGACAGCTGACAGATTTCAACATCTGTCAGCTGTCACACATGTACGTGTAGTGATACGGTACGTCTCGTCTCGCTGCCTCGATGCTCCGGATGCTCCGGACGCTCGGGGCGCCACTCGGGTACCCAGGAGGAACAGCATGGACCGCTTCGTCGACGCAGCCCCCGGCGTACGCCTCTGGGTGGAGGAGCGCGGTCCCGCCGACGCCTCCCCGCTGCTGCTGATCATGGGCGCGCAGGCGTCCGGCCTGGGCTGGCCGGACGAGCTGGTGGACCTGCTCGCCGCCCGCCACCGGGTGATCCGCTACGACCACCGCGACACCGGACGCTCCACCTGGTCGTTCGACGAGCGGCCCTATCCCGTCACCGCACTGGCGGCGGACGCGATCGCGGTCCTGGACGGCCTGGGGGTCGAGCGCGCCCACATCGTGGGCATGTCCCTGGGCGGCATGCTCGCCCAGCTGCTCATCGCGGACCGTCCCGGCCGGCTGCTCAGCGCCACCGTGTTCGGCACGCACGCGCTCAGCACCGTCCCGTACACCCACCCGGACGGCACCCGCACCCCGCCCGAGGAACTGCCCGGGACCGATCCGCGCCTGCTGGAGCTGTGGGCGCGCCCGGTCGCGGACCTGGGTCCGGAGGCCGAGCTGGAGCGGCGGGTCGAGCACTGGCGGCTGCTGAGCGGCGATCAGCTGCCCTTCGACGCCGCGTACCAGCGCGAGCTGGAGCGCCGGATCGTCCGGCACTCCGGGCACCACGTCCCGAACGGCGCGCACGGCCGCGCCGATCCCTCGGGCATGGACCGCACCGAACAGCTGGCGCGGGCCGCCGTGCCCACCCTCGTCGTCTCGGCCCCCGCGGAGCCGGTCTTCCCGCCGCCGCACGCCCATCATGTCGCCCAGGCGATCCGCGGGGCGCGTCTCGTGGAGATCTCCGGCATGGCCCACGCCCTCCCCCGCCAGGTGCACGCCCCGCTCGCCGCCGCGATCCTCGACCACACCGGCACCGTCCGCTGACACCGGCGGAGCCCGCGACGGGCGACGGGCGACGGGCGACGGGCGACAAGGGTTAATGACTGGCGAGTTCGCGTCCGTGCGCACGACCATGGGCGGCATGAGCGACCGACCCGCGCGATGGAGCCAGGCAAGCGTCCACCCCGACATGTGGGCCGACCCCGACGACGACCCCCGTCACAGCGAGGGGACGGGCCCGGACGGCGAGCTCGCGACGCTGCGGGAGTTCCTGACGGGCTACCGGCTGACCCTGCTGATGAAGTGCGAGGGGCTGGACCCGGAGCAGCTGGCCCGTCGCTCGGTCCCGCCGTCGACGATGTCGCTGCTCGGCCTGGTCCGCCACCTCGCCGAGGTGGAGCGGGACTGGCGCAACTGGATCAGTGACGGCGAGCCGCTGCCGAGCCTGTACGGCGAGGACGACGGGGACTTCGAGGGGGCCGTCGCCGACCGGGCCGTGGTCGACGCCGCGTACGCCGATCTGGCGCGTGAGCAGGCCGCGACCGACGCCGCGCTGGCCGCGCACCCGGACCTGGGCGAGCGCCTGGGGAAGGACGGCACCTCGGTGCGGGAGCTGCTGGTGCACGCGGTCGAGGAGTACGCCCGGCACTGCGGACACGCCGACCTGCTGCGCGAGTGCATCGACGGAAGGGTGGGCCAGTGAGGCCGAGCCGGGGTGAACCGGGAATGAGCCGGGAACGGACGGAACCCCCGGTCGCGGCACGTACGGTGCCGCGACCGGGGGTCCTCGTCGTCGGGTCGACCGGGTCCTAGCAGCCGATCAGGCGGCTCGCCAGGTAGCCCTCGATCTGGTCGAGCGACACGCGCTCCTGCTTCATGGTGTCGCGCTCGCGGACGGTCACCGCGTTGTCGTCCAGGGTGTCGAAGTCGACGGTGACGCAGAACGGCGTGCCGATCTCGTCCTGGCGGCGGTAGCGGCGGCCGATGGCGCCGGCGTCGTCGAAGTCGATGTTCCAGTTCTGGCGCAGCGTCTGGGCGAGCCCCTTGGCCTTCGGGGACAGCTCCGCGTTGCGGGACAGCGGCAGCACGGCGACCTTCACCGGGGACAGGCGCGGGTCGAGGCGCAGCACGGTGCGCTTCTCCATCTTGCCCTTGGCGTTGGGCGCCTCGTCCTCGATGTAGGCGTCGAGGAGGAAGGCCAGCATGGCGCGGCCGACACCGGCCGCGGGCTCGATGACGTAGGGGGTCCAGCGCTCGCCGGCCTCCTGGTCGAAGTACGAGAGGTCCTGGCCGGAGGCCTTGGCGTGGGCGCCGAGGTCGTAGTCGGTGCGGTTGGCGACACCCTCGAGCTCGCCCCACTCACTGCCGCCGAACTGGAAGCGGTACTCGATGTCGGCGGTGCGCTTGGAGTAGTGGGAGAGCTTCTCCTTGGGGTGGTCGTACCACCGCATGTTCTCCTCGCGCAGACCCAGGCCGGTGTACCAGTTCCACCGCTCCTGCATCCAGTACTCCTGCCACTTCTCGTCCTCGCCCGGCTTGACGAAGAACTCCATCTCCATCTGCTCGAACTCGCGGGTGCGGAAGATGAAGTTGCCGGGCGTGATCTCGTTGCGGAAGGACTTGCCCATCTGGGCGATGCC
>NZ_JAVRHI010000464.1:0-10718 GCF_034105845.1 Streptomyces sp. CRN 30
AACGCCGTACGCCATACCAAGGGCCCCGTCGCCCTCCGTGTGCTCTGGGCGGCCGGCGTCCTCCGCATCGGTGCGTGGGACACCAGCCCCGAGCCGCCGGACCCTCCCGGCCCTGCGGCCGGCGCCGACACCGCCCGGGAGGACGGCCGCGGTCTCACCCTCGTCCGCGCCTGCTCCGAGCTGTGGGGCTGGCAGCCGCTCGCCAGACACGGCAGCCCGGGCAAATACGTGTGGTGTGACCTCGCCGCGGCGTAGCGCGTTGACCACGTCGTACAGAAAGGAGAGCCGATGGTCGGCTCGTCGCACGAGGCGCTGCACCGAATTTTCCAGAAAGATCCCGCCCTGCTGACGCGCGCATTGCAGCGCGTGCTGCACGTTCCGTTTCCCGAGCCCAGTGAAATCGTCGCCATGAACGTCGATCTCACCGAGGTCGAGCCGATCGAGCGCCGCGTGGACACGCTCTTGCGGGCGGAGACGGACCTGGGGACGTATCTCCTGGTCGTCGAGTCCCAAGGGAAGAAGGACGAGTGCAAGCGCTCGAGCTGGGCGTACTACCTCTCGTACCTGTATGCGAAATACCGCTGCGAACCGGTGCTCATCGTCATCACGCAGAACAGCGCCACCGCCCAGTGGGCGGCGCGTCCCATCCAGCTGGGCCTGCCCGGCTGGTACTCGCTCACCGTGCGACCGCTCGTGCTGGTCCCGACAGTGTGCCGGTGATCACGGACGAACGCGAGGCGCAACGGGACGTACCTCTTGCGGTGCTCTCGGCCATGACGCATGGCAGGGGGCCGCATGCCACCGCCATACTGGAATCTCTGGCAGCCGCCCTACGGACAATCGATTCCGACAGCGCTGCGGTCTTCGTGCAGTTCGTCGACTCATGCCTGGCCGACCCCCAGGCGAGACAGATCTGGAGGGACTTGATGACCGCGATGCAGTACTTCTGGCGACACCCGCTGGCCGAGCAGGTGCGCGAGGAGGGGCGCATTGAGGATCGTGCGGAGATGATCCTCAACATCCTGCGGTGGCGAGGCATCGCTGTGCCGGACACGGTGCGCGAGCGGGTTCAGGGATGCACAGATCTTGAGTTGCTCGGAACATGGGCCGAGCGGGCGGTCCACGCGACGGACGCCGCGGAACTGTTCCACGACGACGGGAGCTGAGGCCGTGACCGCCGACCCGGTGGAGGACTCCACTCCCCGGAAGACGTGCCGGATGACGTGAGCCGGAGAGTGCGGGCCGCCACCGACCTGGACCAGCTCCGCACCTGGCGTGACCGCGCCTACGAGGTGACCGATCCGGCAGACCTCTTCACGGACGCCGACGAGCAGCCCGCGCGACCACGCTGACGCACACAGCCGTACGGGGCCGAAGCCGCCCGAGCGACTCCGGCCCCGTACGCCCCCGATGAACCCGTTACTCAGCCGCGTGCCCCGGCGCAGCGCCCTCCTCCGGAGGAACCGGCGCCTGCCTGATCGGCCGCAGCCACATCCACCCCAGGAAGAACAGGCCGAGGGCCAGCATCGCCAGCCCCGTCCACAGGTTGATGTTGACGTCCTGGGCCTTCTCCAGGTCGGCGTCGGACGCGAAGATGCCGGCGGTCGTGACGATGACGCCGTAGATCACGAACAGGCCGCCGATGATGCGGCGGATGTCGAAGAGTCGGGCGGCGGTCGCGGACTTCGTCTCCAGGTCGGAGACCTCGTGGTGCAGGTCGGACATGGTCGTTGCCTCCGATCGGGTCAGAAGGAGTAGGGGATGTAGCAGAGGGCGGCGAGGACGACCGCGCCCCAGCCCAGCAGGGCCGGCTTGCGGTACCAGGCGTCGTCACCCTCCTCCGGTGCCTCCTCCATGCCCGGGGACTTCGTGCCGTAGACCAGGCCGGCGAGCTCGGCCTCCGGCTTGGGGGCGGTGAAGAGCGAGACCGCGATCATGACCACACCGCCGGCGACGAAGCCGACGATGGCGGAGACGAAGTTGGCGCCCTGGTCGGTGGGGATGTCGATGACACCGCCCTTGTAGATCCAGAAGTAGTTCAGCATCGCTGCCGTGGTGCCCGCGACCAGGCCCCAGACGCCGGACTTCATCGAGGCGCGCTTCCAGAACATGCCGATGATGAAGACGACGAACATCGGCACGTTGAAGAAGGAGAAGAGGGTCTGGAGGTAGCTCATGATGTTCGAGAAGCTCGACGCGATGAACGCCGTGCCGATCGAGGCCAGCACACCGATCGCGGTGATGAGCCGCCCGAACTTCAGGTAGTACTCGTCGCTCCGGCCCTTCTTCACGTACTGCTGCCAGATGTCGGTCGTGAAGACCGTGTTGAAGGACGAGACGTTGGCGGCCATGCCCGCCATGAACGCGGCGAGCAGACCGGTGACCGCGATGCCGAGCACACCGTTGGGCAGCAGCTCCTGCATGAGGTACGGGATCGCGTCGTTGTACTGGAGGTCCGAGCCCGCCTTGCCGATCTGCGGCACCAGGACGGCGGCGACCAGGCCGGGGATCATCACCAGGAAGACGATGAAGATCTTCGGGAAGGCGCCGATCAGCGGGGTGCGCTTGGCAGCGGACAGGTTCTTCGCGGACAGGGCGCGCTGCACCTCGGCGAAGTTGGTGGTCCAGTAGCCGAAGCCGAGGACGAAACCGAGGCCGAGGATGATGGTCAGCCAGTTGGCGCCGAGCGGGTTGGGGTCACCGATGCCGGTGCCGTCCCACGCCGTCAGGAAGCCCTCGCCGTGGCTCTCGGTGAGCGAGTCGCTCAGGCCGTCCCAGCCGCCGACCTTGCGCAGGCCGAGGATGGTGATCGGGATGAGCGCGGCGAGGATCACGAAGAACTGCAGCACCTCGTTGTAGATGGCCGAGGAGAGGCCGCCGATGGTGATGTACGCGAGCACGAAGAAGCCCGCGACCACGATGGCCACCCACTGCGGCCAGCCGAGGAGCGCCTCGACCACGATCGCCAGCGCGTACAGGTTGACGCCCGCGATGAGGACGGCGGCGAAGGCGAACAGGATCGAGCTGACCAGGTGCGCGGACCTGTCGAAGCGCTGGAGCAGGAACTCGGGGACCGAGCGGACCTTGGAGCCGTAGTAGAACGGCATCATCACCAGGCCGAGGAAGACCATGGCCGGGATGGCGCCGATCCAGAACCAGTGGGTGACCGCGACGCCGTACTCCGCGCCGGTCGCCGCCATGCCCAGGATCTCGGTGGCGCCCAGGTTGGCCGCCACGAAGGCGAGGCCGGTGACCCAGGCGGGGAGCGAGCGCCCGGAGAGGAAGAAGTCCAGGCTGGTCTTGACCGAGCGGCGGGCGGCGAAGCCGATGCCCAGCACCACGACGAAGTAGATCGCCAGGATGGTGTAGTCGAGCGCGTTGGTGGGGAGCCGGAGTCCTTCTGCCAGATAAGTGGGGGACTGCATGAGTACTCGCTTCGTTGCGTGAACTGATCGCGGCGGAATTTACGCTTTTGTCTTTAATAAGTGAACAGTCCCGCTGGCGTTCTTTGTTCGTTTGTGATCGAGCGGGATGGCGTGGCACCGTCTGCCCCGCGGTCCCCTGCTTCACACCCCGCCTCTTGACCCCCTCCTCGCCCCGCCGCCGCCCACCCCGCCGTTCCCTTCAGGGCGTTGACGTGACTGTTGCCTTGTGGTTTGTTATGTTGGATTGTGTTCGATGGGTTGTTTGATGGGTGTGGCTGAGGAGTCCGACAGTGAAGAAGACCTCGACCCGGCTCGCCGACGGTCGTGAGCTCATCTACTACGACCTGCGCGACGACACGGTGCGCGACGCGGTGGACCGGCGCCCGCTGGAGCGGACGGTCACCACCTCCGAGGTGCGCGAGGACGTGCTGCTCGGCGACTCGGTCGCGATCGCCTCGCACCGGCAGGGCCGCACCTACCACCCCCCGGCCGGCGAGTGCCCGCTCTGCCCCTCGCAGGGCGACCGCCTCAGCGAGATCCCGGACTCCTCGTACGACGTGGCCGTCTTCGAGAACCGGTTCCCCTCCCTCGCCGGTGACTCCGGCCGCTGCGAGGTCGTCTGCTTCACCTCCGACCACGACGCGTCCTTCAAGGACCTCACCGACGACCAGGCGCGCCTGGTGCTGGAGGCGTGGACCGACCGCACCGCCGAGCTGTCGCACCTGCCCTCCGTCGAGCAGGTGTTCTGCTTCGAGAACCGAGGCGCCGAGATCGGCGTCACCCTCGGCCACCCGCACGGGCAGATCTACGCCTACCCCTTCACCACCCCGCGCACGGCCCTGATGCTGCGCTCGCTCGCCGCGCACAAGGAGGCGACCGGCGGGGAGAACCTCTTCGACGCCGTGCTCGCCCGCGAGCTGGCCGGAGAGCGCGTGGTCCTGGAGACCGGGCACTGGGTGGCCTTCGTGCCGTACGCGGCGCACTGGCCGTACGAGGTGCACCTGTACCCGCGCCGCCGGGTGCCGGACCTCCTCGCGCTCGACGAGGAGGCGCGCACAGAGTTCCCCCAGGTCTACCTGGAACTCTTGAGGCGCTTCGACCGGATCTTCGGCGAAGGTGAGCCTCCGACGCCGTACATCGCGGCCTGGCACCAGGCACCGTTCGGCGCGCTGGAGGAGTTCGACGGCGTGGTGCGCGAGGACTTCGCGTTGCACCTCGAGCTTTTCACCATCCGCCGCACGTCCGGCAAGCTGAAATTCCTCGCGGGCTCCGAGTCCGGCATGAACGTGTTCATCAACGACGTGCCGCCGGAGCGCGCGGCCGAGCGACTGCGAGAGGTAGCGAGTTCATGAGCGACAGCGGTAACGGTATCGGTGGCGGTAAGTACCTGGTCACCGGTGGTGCCGGGTACGTCGGCAGCGTCGTCGCCCAGCACCTGCTGGAGGCCGGCCACGAGGTCGTCGTCCTGGACAACCTCTCGACCGGCTTCCGCGAGGGCGTCCCGGCGGGCGCCGCCTTCATCGAGGGCGACATCCGCGATGCCGCGAAGTGGCTCGACGACTCCTTCGACGCCGTCCTGCACTTCGCCGCGTTCTCGCAGGTCGGCGAGTCGGTCGTGAAGCCCGAGAAGTACTGGGCCAACAACGTCGGCGGCACGATGGAGCTGCTCGCCGCCATGCGTACGGCGGGCGTGCGCAAGCTGGTCTTCTCCTCCACGGCCGCCACGTACGGCGAACCGGAGGAGACCCCGATCGTCGAGACCGCCCCGACCCGGCCCACCAGCCCGTACGGCGCCTCGAAGCTGGCCGTCGACCACATGATCACCGGTGAGGCGGCCGCGCACGGCCTGGGCGCGGTGTCGCTGCGCTACTTCAACGTGGCCGGCGCGTACGGCGACTGCGGCGAGCGCCACGACCCCGAGTCGCACCTCATCCCGCTGGTCCTCCAGGTGGCCCGGGGCAAGCGCGAGGCGATCTCGGTCTACGGCGACGACTACCCGACCCCGGACGGCACCTGCGTCCGCGACTACATCCACGTCGCGGACCTGGCCGACGCCCACCTGCTCGCGCTGGACGCCGCGCGCCCCGGCGAGCACCTCATCTGCAACCTGGGCAACGGCAACGGCTTCTCCGTCCGCGAGGTCGTCGAGACGGTGCGCCGGGTGACCGGCCACCCGATCCCCGAGATCGTCGCCCCGCGCCGCGGCGGCGACCCGGCGGTCCTGGTCGCCTCGGCGGCCACGGCCCGCGAGGAGCTGGGCTGGAACCCGTCCCGCGCGGATCTGGACGAGATCGTCGCGGACGCCTGGGACTTCGCCCAGCGGCACGCGCAGTAGCGAGTAACTTGAGGGCCGGTTGCTGTCGGTCCGTACGAAAGGTCAGGGGATGGGCGAGCAGGGGACGAGCGGAACCGTGACGCAGGTGGAGACCCAGGGGGTCGCCGAGCGCTTCGCGGAGCTGTACGGGGCGGCGCCGGAAGGGATCTGGGCGGCGCCGGGCAGGGTCAACCTGATCGGCGAGCACACCGACTACAACGACGGCTTCGTCATGCCCTTCGCCCTGCCGCACGCCACGGTCGCGGCGGTCTCGCGCCGCACCGACGGCGTGCTGCGCCTGCACTCGGGCGACGTCGAGGGCGACCCCGTGGAGCTCGCCCTGACGGACCTCGCCCCCGAGTCCGACCGCAACTGGACGGCGTACCCGGCCGGCGTGGTCTGGGCCCTGCGCGAGGCGGGCCACGAGGTGACGGGCGCGGACGTCCACCTCACCTCGACGGTGCCCACGGGCGCGGGCCTGTCCTCCTCGGCGGCGCTGGAGGTGGTCATAGCGCTCGCCCTGAACGACCTCTACGACCTGGACCTGAAGGGCTGGCAGCTGGCCCGCCTGTGCCAGCGCGCCGAGAACGTCTACGTGGGCGCCCCCACCGGGATCATGGACCAGACCGCCTCGGCCTGCTGTCAGGAGGGCCACGCCCTCTTCCTCGACACCCGGGACCTCTCCCAGCGGCAGATCCCCTTCGACCTGGCCGCCGAGGGCATGCGCCTGCTGGTCGTCGACACCCAGGTCAAGCACTCCCACAGCGAGGGCGAGTACGGCAAGCGCCGCGCCGGCTGCGAGAAGGGCGCGGCCCTGCTGGGCGTCGACGCCCTGCGCGACATCGCCTACGACGACCTGGACGCGGCCCTCGCCCGCCTCGACGACGAGGAGGAGGTCCGCCGCCTCGTCCGGCACGTGGTCACGGAGGACCAGCGGGTGGAGAAGACGGTCGCCCTCCTCGAATCGGGCGAGACGCGTGCGATCGGCCCGATCCTGTCCGAGGGCCACGCCTCCCTCCGCGACGACTTCCGCATCTCCTGCCCCGAGCTCGACCTGGTCGTCGACACGGCCCTGTCCGCCGGCGCCCTGGGCGCCCGCATGACGGGCGGCGGCTTCGGCGGCTCCGCGATCGTCCTGCTGGAGGCGGCGGACGCGGACACGGTGACGAAGGCGGTGGAGGAGGCCTTCGCGGCGGCGGGCTTCACGGCCCCGCGGGTGTTCACGGCGGTGCCCTCGGCGGGGGCGCGGCACCTCGGCTGACCTCCTGGAGGCGGGTCCGAGCGGGCACTTCCGGCCCGCTCGGGCCCGCCTTCAGCCGTATTCGCCCGTGCAGTATCCGTACGGCCACGTACGGCCATGGATGTCTCGTATCCGCCCGGGTGCGCACACAGGGCGGTAAGTTCTCGGCTCGGCGCGGGAGCCCCGTGACGCGGGGACTCCGTGGCGCGGGAATCCCATGCAGTGGGCCAGGCGTTGACGCGACTTCCCTGTAGTGAGCACATGTGTAGTGAGCACATGAGGGGGAGGGGGCCGCTCCCGAGCCGAACACCGCACCATCGACAGCGACCGCCTCCCCGCACCCGCATCCCGCACCCGTACCCCGTACCCGCGCGAAAGGCACCCTGTGGCGACCCGACCCGACACCAAGACCTCGCTGGACTCGCTCCACCACCTGCGTGACGAGATAGAACGCCGCAACCCGGCCCAGCCCGAGTTCCACCAGGCCGTCCACGAGGTGCTGGAGACGCTCGCACCGGTGCTCGCCGCCCGTCCCGAGTACGCGGAGCCGGGGCTGCTGGAGCGGCTGGTCGAGCCGGAGCGGCAGATCATCTTCCGGGTGCCGTGGCAGGACGACAGGGGCCGGGTGCACGTCAACCGCGGCTACCGGGTCGAGTTCAACAGCGCGCTGGGCCCGTACAAGGGCGGACTGCGCTTCCACCCGTCGGTGAACCTGGGGATCATCAAGTTCCTCGGCTTCGAACAGATCTTCAAGAACGCGCTGACCGGGCAGGGCATCGGCGGCGGCAAGGGCGGCAGCGACTTCGACCCGCACGGCCGCAGCGACGCGGAGATCATGCGGTTCTGCCAGTCGTTCATGACGGAGCTGCAGCGGCACATCGGCGAGCACACCGACGTCCCGGCGGGCGACATCGGCGTCGGCACCCGCGAGATCGGCTACCTCTTCGGCCAGTACCGGCGGATCACCAACCGCTGGGAGTCCGTCCTGACCGGCAAGGGCCGGGGCTGGGGCGGCTCCCTGATCCGTCCCGAGGCGACCGGCTACGGAAACGTGCTGTTCGCGGCGGCGATGCTGCGCGAGCGCGGCGAGGACATGGAGGGCCGGACGGCGGTCGTGTCCGGCTCGGGCAACGTCGCCATCTACACCATCGAGAAGCTGACGGCCCTCGGTGCCAACGCCGTGACCTGCTCGGACTCCACCGGCTACGTGGTCGACGAGAAGGGCATCGACCTCCAGCTGCTGAAGCAGGTCAAGGAGGTCGAGCGCGGGCGTGTGAGCGACTACGCCGAGCGCCGGGGCGCCTCCGCGCGGTTCGTGCCCGGCGGGCGGGTCTGGGAGGTCCCGGCCGATGTCGCGCTGCCGTCGGCGACCCAGAACGAGCTGACCGAGGACGACGCGGCCACCCTCGTCCGCAACGGGGTGAAGGCGGTCTCCGAGGGCGCGAACATGCCGACCACCCCGGAGGCCGTGCACCTGCTCCAGAAGGCGGGCGTCGCCTTCGGCCCCGGCAAGGCGGCCAACGCGGGCGGCGTCGCGGTCAGCGCCCTGGAGATGGCGCAGAACGCGTCCCGTACGGCGTGGTCGGCCGAGCGCGTCGAGGAGGAGCTGACCCACATCATGAACGACATCCACACCACCTGCCACGAGACCGCCCAGCGCCACGGCGCCCCCGGCGACTACGTGACCGGCGCCAACATCGCCGGCTTCGAACGGGTCGCGGACGCGATGCTGGCCCAGGGCGTCATCTGAACACCGGGCGAACGCGCCGGGAACCGTTCGTGGGGTGTGTGCGGCGGTTGGGCCAAGACGCCGAAACCGACAAGAGCTCTGTTCTTGTCTGGCCGGATGGCACGGGCGACGGACGGCACGACAGCGGTCGGCACGACGGCGGACAGCAGGACGGCGGACAGTAGGACGGCACTGCCCCGGCAGGCGGCGGAGGGGCCGAGACAGCCCCTCCCGCCGCCCGCCGCCGTCACACCGCCCCCGGCCCCCGCGGCTGCCACGCGTCCGCAGCGCCCCCGCCGCCTGTACGTCATCGACGGCGTCCGCCTGCTCGCCGCGCTGATGGTGGCCGTGCACCACTACGCCGGCACCGCCAGGGCCGACCGGCCGGGCAACGTGATCTGGGACCGGCCGGTGTCCGACATCATGCCCACGGTGTTCCGCCTCGCCTCCTACGGCTGGATCGGCGTCGAGATCTTCTTCGTGATCAGCGGCTTCGTGATCTGCATGTCGTGCTGGGGGCGCTCCCCGCGGCAGTTCTTCGTCTCCCGGGTGATCCGGCTCTACCCGGCGTACTGGTTCGGCGTCGTCTTCACCACGGTGGCCCTGTTCCTCCTGCCCGGGGTGTGGGAGCGGCTGCGGCTGCGGGAGGTGCTGCTCAACCTCACGATGCTGCAGGCGGGCTCGAAGGTGCCGAACGTCGACGGCGTCTACTGGACCCTCTGGTCCGAGCTCCGCTTCTACCTGCTCTTCCTCGTGGTCGTCGCCATGGGGCTCACCTACCGCAGGGTCGTGGTCTTCTGCTGCGTGTGGGGCGCGGCCGCGATGCTCGCTCCCGTGTCGGACCTCCACCTGCTGGAGCTGGTCGCCAACCCGGAGGGCGCCTGGTACTTCATCGCGGGACTGGCGCTCTACCTGATGTACCGCTTCGGCCAGGACCTGCTGCTGTGGGGCATCCTCGCCATGGCCTGGCTGATGGGCCAGCTGGAGCTGGGGCACCGCATCGACACGGTCGAGCACGTCTCCGGCTGGCGCGGGGCCGTGCTGATCTTCACGGCGTTCCTGCTGTTCATGGTCGCCGTCGCGCTCGGGTACACGGACCGCGTCCGCTGGAAGTGGCTGGTCACCGCGGGCGCCCTGACGTACCCGCTCTACCTGACGCACTACGCGGTCGGCACGGCGCTGATCAACCGCCTGCGCGACACCATGGACGCCCGGCTGCTGGTCGCCGTCGTGATCGCCGGCTTCCTGGTGCTGGGCTGGCTGGTCCACCGCTTCGTGGAGCGGCCCGGCGCGCGGCTGCTGAAGAAGGGGCTGGACCGGTCCTTCGCCCGGGTGCGCCATGCGGACGGCGCGTCCTGAAGGCGTGACGTGACGCACACGCGTTCCCAGCCGCGTGCCGGGGGAGACCATCGGCGACGCGTTTGCCCAGGTCGGTCGCGTGTCGCACCCCAGGTTTGACCCCCGCCACTCGCCGGGTACGCTACACGGCCCGATTGGCGGACCCCCCGCCCCGTATGGCAGACTGTCCGAGTTGCTCGGTCGAGTGTTGATGCTGCGCGCCTCCCGCCGGGAGGACCGGAAGCGAGTCCCACAGTACTCGTCGCCCCCATGCGGGGCGGACGTACGGGAATCTTCCGGGAAGTGTGGGTGCGGCACCGGCCAGGCACCCGGTGGGCCATTCGTCCCCGGCCAGCGGTTCCGGAAGGGCCGCGCCTCCCCGCAGGGATGTTCCGACAAGGGACATCTGTGTCAGTGAGGGCGCGACACACCCGACCGCGTGGGTCGGAGAAAGCCCAGGGAACACCGGGTGGCAGAGCGTAAGAGAGACAGGACTACGGAGTAGCCATGGCGGGACAGAAGATCCGCATTCGGCTCAAGGCCTACGACCACGAGGTCATCGACTCCTCGGCGAAGAAGATCGTCGAGACGGTGACCCGCACTGGTGCGTCGGTCGCGGGCCCGGTGCCGCTGCCCACTGAGAAGAACGTGTACTGCGTCATCAAGTCGCCG
>NZ_JAVRHI010000465.1:0-7183 GCF_034105845.1 Streptomyces sp. CRN 30
GCCCGAGCCGGCGAGCGCCGCGGCCCCGGCGACCGCCGCCGTGAGCAGCGCGGCACCCGGACCGGAGAGGAGGGCGCCGACGATCGCGCCCGCGGCGGTGAGCAGGCAGACCAGTCCGCCGGTGAGCAGCTGCAGGGCGCGGGTGGGCGTGAAGGGGGCCATGGCGGGCAGTCTGCCAGCCGCCCTCCGCGCGGGGCGGCCGCCTCGTGCACAACGGCCGGACGGCACCGTGTCCACCACGTGCCGGGATGTGATGTGTGGCACGCGTGGAAGGGGTTCGGAACGGTCACCGGGGCCGTCGTGGCTGCGCACGGCTTGATCGCCGGCCGGCCGGCGGCCGCGCTCCGGCGCGGGGGCGGCCGGCCCGTTTGACAGCGTGTCGGCCGCGTGGATAGGAAGCGTTCCGCCGGGGCCGGGAGGTGGTGGGGTGTGCGCGTGCCCAATGTGATCGGGGACTGGCAGGAGTGCGACGGAGCCCATGCGGGCCTGCGCGTACGCGTCCACGGGGTCGAGCGGGCGGAGCCGCCGCGGGGACGCGAGGAGGCGGCCGAGGGGCTGGTCTACTTCCGGTTCCGGGTGACGGTGGAGAACCGCGCCGGCACCGTGCGCGGGGTCCACCTGGAGGACGGGCAGATCGACGTGCGCACCGGCGGGGACGGCGAGGGCGCCGTGCTGGACTGGCGGAACTCACGGTTCGTCGAGGGCTTCGACCTGTATCCGCTGCGCCGCGCCACGGCCGTCGTGTACGCCGCGGCCGCCGAGTCCTCGCTCGGCCGGCTGGACGTCCAGGTGCAGCCGCGCACGGACGACGACTGGGGCGAGCGGTACCTGTGGGCGGGCGCCGTCGGCGCGGCCGCGGGCGGGCCGGGCCCGGGCGGCGACGCGAGCGGCGAGCGCCTGGTGCGCCAGGTCAGCCGCTACCTGCGGCGGGAGGCGGAGCAGGGGCCGGGCTGAGCGCCTGTGCGGACGGTCCCCGTCCGCCGGTACGGGCTTCCCCCGACTGCTCCGAGTCCTTGGGCCCGAGCGGGGAACCCGTGCGGGCATGAGCACTCCGAACCCCGATCCGCAGCCCGAGCGCGCCACCGGCCTGGAGCCCGGCGGAGGTGTGCCTCCGGGGGAGACCCCGCCCGCGGAGAGCAGCATGCCGGGCGCGGGCCCCCGGGAGACCCACAACCCGCCCACCGGCTGGGCCAAAGCACCCCTGACCCTCATCATCGCGCTGGCCGTGCTGGTCGCGGCCTTCTTCCTCGCCTACGCCCTCGTGCTGATCTTCTGACTGATTCTCCGGCGCCCGTGCGGCGGACCGGGAGTGAGCCGCAGGTCCGTGCCCGCCGGGCGGCGGCTCACTTCTGAGTGTGCCGCACGCAGGCCGCGACCACGTCCGCCAGGTTCCCGCTGCGCGCCAGTTCCTCGCGCTGCACCCGGGCGCCGTTGCCCTCCCGCAGCACCCGGGCCGCGCTCTCCCGGGCCCGCTCCAGGTCGCCGGTGTCCTTCAGGGCGTCCTCGACGTGCTCCAGTAGGGCGCGCACCACGTCCTCGGCGGCCATGGGGCGCATGGCCAGGGGGTGCAGCAGCTCCTGCGACACCCCCGAGCGGGCGGCCCGGAACGTGGCGAGCCGCAGCAGGCTCACACTGTGGTCCAGCGGCTTCCGCCCCTCGCGCCACTCGCGCGCGGCGGTCTCGACCAGCCCCCGGATCAGGGTGGCGACGAGCACCGCGGTGTCCGCGTGCAGGCACACGTCCGAGACGCGGATCTCGACCGTGGGGTACTTCTTGGCGAGGCGGGCGTCGAAGTAGATCATGCCCTCGTCGCGGACGACGCCCGTGGCCACCATGTCGGCGACCCGCCGGTGGTACATCTCGCCCGAGCCGAACAGCTCGGTCGGGCCCGCCGACGGCCAGCGCTCCCACACCCGGTTGCGGTAGCTGTCGTAGTGGCTGTCCTTGCCGTACCAGAAGGGGCTGTTCGCGCTCAGCGCGGTGAGGATCGGCAGCCAGGGGCGGATCCGGTCGATGACCGCGACGCCCTCCTCGTCGGACTCCACCGACACGTGCACGTGGCAGCCGCACACCAGCTGCTCCTGCGTCGGCAGCCCGAACTGCCGGACCATCCACGCGTACCGGTTGTTCACCGTGATAGCGGGCGCGGCCGGCAGCGGTGACGTGCCGAGCGCCACCACCGAGGCCCCGAACTCGCCGGCGAGCCGCGCCGCCTCCTTGCGACACCGCACGATCTCCGTGGCGATGTCCCGCATGTCGGACTGCGGATGGGTGGCGAACTCGAGCTGCTGCTGGTGCAGCTCCTCCTCGAACACGTCCTCCCCGGTGCCGCTGTCGGCGGCGCGCGCCAGGACGGCCGTGGACAGGGCCGTGGGTTCGCCGGTCTCGGGATCGACCAGCAGCAGTTCCTCTTCGACGCCAACGGTGCGCACGTGATTCCGCCTCTTCCTGGGGGACGTCGGGCGGCGGCAGTCGCCCGCCGTCCGTACGCCCCCGTGTGCCCAGGTGAGGCCGCCGAACACCTGCGCGGATCCGTCAGGCGGGCCGCAGCCAGACCGTGGCCAGGGGCGGCAGCGTGAGCCGGAGCCGTCCCTCCTCGGGCTTGACCGGATCCGGGCTGACGACCCCGCCGCCGCCGTACGCAGGCGCGTCCGTGTTGAGGACCTCCTGCCAGGCGGGAACGTCCTCGCCGACGTCGAGCCGGTAGTCGTGGCGGACCGCGGGGGAGAAGTGGGAGACGGACAGCAGCGGTACGCCCTCGTCGTCGAAGCGCAGGAACGCGAGGACGTTGTCGTCGCCCGCGTCGACGGCCACCCACCGGAAGCCGCCCGGGTCGGTGTCGCGCTGCCACAGGGCGGGGGTGCGGTGGTAGCGGTCGTTCAGGTCGCGGACCAGGTCACGGACGCCGCGGTGGTCGGGCTCGGCCTCGTAGGAGGGGTCGGTGAGCCACCACTCGGGGCCGTGCTCCGCGGACCATTCACCGCCCTGCGCGAACTCCTGGCCCATGAAGAGGAGCTGCTTGCCGGGGTGGGCCCACATGAAGCCCAGGTAGGCGCGGTGGTTGGCGCGCCGCTGCCACCAGTCGCCCGGCATCTTGGAGACGAGGGCCTGCTTGCCGTGCACGACCTCGTCGTGGGAGATCGGCAGCACGTAGTTCTCGCTGTAGGCGTACACCATCGAGAAGGTCATCTCGTTGTGGTGGTACTTGCGGTGCACCGGGTCCTTGCTCATGTAGACGAGCGAGTCGTGCATCCAGCCCATGTTCCACTTCAGGCCGAACCCCAGGCCGCCGCTGTCGGTGGGCCGGGTCACCCCGCCCCAGTCGGTGGACTCCTCCGCGATGGTGACCACGCCGGGCACCCTGCGGTACAGCGTGGCGTTCATCTCCTGCAGGAACGCCACCGCGGCGAGGTCCGCGCGCCCGCCGTGCGCGTTGCACTCCCACTGGCCGTCCTCGCGGGAGTAGTCCAGGTAGAGCATCGAGGCGACCGCGTCGACGCGCAGCCCGTCGATGTGGAACTCCTCGCACCAGTAGACCGCGTTCGCCACCAGGAAGTTCCGCACCTCGGTGCGCCCGAGGTCGAACTCGTACGTCCCCCAGTCGGGATGCTCGGCTCGCCGCTCGTCACCCGGCTCGTACAGCGGGAACCCGTCGTAGCGGGCGAGCGCCCAGTCGTCCTTGGGGAAGTGCGCGGGCACCCAGTCCATGATCACGCCGATGCCGGCCCGGTGCAGGGCGTCGATCAGGTGCTTGAAGTCGTCGGGGGAGCCGAGCCGGGCGGTCGGCGCGTAGAACCCGGTGACCTGGTAGCCCCAGGACCCGCCGAAGGGGTGCTCGGCGACCGGCATCAGCTCCACGTGCGTGAAGCCGAGGTCCTTGACGTACGCGGGGAGCTGTTCGGCCAGGTCGCGGTAGGTGAGTCCGGGCCGCCAGGACGGCAGGTGCACCTCGTACACCGAGAACGGCGCCCGGTGGACGGGGGTCTCCGCGCGGCGCGCCAGCCACTCCTGGTCGCCCCACTCGTACCGGTCCACGGTGACCACCGAGGACGTCGCGGGCGGCGTCTCCGTCCGCCGCGCCATCGGGTCGATCTTCAGCAGCCGGGTGCCGTGCCGGGTGGCGATCTCGAACTTGTACCGCGCGCCCTCGCCGACCTCGGGCAGGAACAGCTCCCACACGCCCGACGCGCCGAGCGAGCGCATCGGGAACGCCGTGCCGTCCCAGTGGTTGAACTCCCCGGCGACCCGCACCCCCTCCGCGTTCGGCGCCCACACGGTGAAGCGGGTGCCGGCCGTCCCCTGGTGCTCCATGACCCGGGCGCCCAGCGCCTGCCACAGCTGCTCGTGCCGCCCCTCGTGGATCAGGTGCAGGTCGAGCTCCCCGAGCGCGGGAACGAACCGGTACGGGTCGTCGACCTCGCGCGTGTCGTCCCCGTACGCCACCCGCAGCGTGTACGCGGGGAGCGTCTTGCGCGCCAGTACGCCGGAGAAGAGGCCGTCTCCCTCGGATCGCAGCGCCGTGACCCGGCCGCCCACGACGACGCTCACCCCGCTCGCGAAGGGGCGCAGCGCGCGGAACGTCACGCCGTCGGGGCCGGGGTGCGCGCCGAGCAGGGCGTGCGGGTCGTGATGGCTCCCGGCCAGCAGACGTCCCCGTTCGGCCGCGTCCAGCGGTGCGGCGGACGGTGCCGGAGCGGGGGAGCGCCCGCGGGACCGGCGGGACCGGCTCGCCACGCCGGCGGTCTCGTCGAGCAGGGGATCACGCAGTGCCACGGGTGTCAGCCTCCTGGTAGGGCGAGCCGTCGGATCGCCGCCATCGGTACGGGGAGCCAGTCGGGGCGGTGCCGGGCCTCGTAGACGACCTCGTACACCGCCCGGTCGGTCTCATAGGCGCGGAGCAGTCTGGGTGCGGCGCGCGGGTCCCAGCCGGCCGCTGCGGCGTAGCCCGCGCAGTACGCCGTACGGCAGCGGTCCGCCCACTCGGGGTGCCACGGCCGCCGGGTGCGGGCCGCGTAGTCGAAGGAGCGCAGCATGCCCGCGACGTCGCGCACGGGCGACTCGGCGCTGCGGCGTTCGGCGAGCGGCCGGGACGGCTCGCCCTCGAAGTCGATGACGAACCACCCGCTGCGGGCCCGCAGCACCTGCCCCAGATGCAGGTCGCCGTGGATCCGCTGCACCGCGTGGCCGGCCCGGCAGGCGCCGAAGGTGTCGAAGGCAGCCCGCAGCCCCGGCAGGTACGGCTCCAGCGCGGGCACGCGGTGCGCGGCCGGGCCGAGCCGCCCGGCCATCGACGCCGCGAGGGGCCCGTTGTCGCCGCGCGCGTCGGTGGGGAAGGCGGTGGCCAGCGACAGGTGCACCTCCGCCGTGGCCCGCCCCAGCTGGTACGCCTCGGTCGTGAAGTCACTGCCCGAGGCGAGCGCGCGCTGGGCGAGGGCCCAGCCGTCGGCGGCCCCGGGCAGGAACGGCTGGAGCACGCCGAGGGTGGCGTCCTGCGGCTGGGTGGTTCGGATCCACGCCACCGGCGCGGGGACCCGGGCGCAGCGCTGCCGGGCGAGCGCCTGCGGCACCTCCAGGTCCGGGTTGACGCCGGGCTGGATGCGGCGGAACACCTTCAGGATGAACGCGTCGCCGTAGACGATCGAGGTGTTGGACTGCTCCGCGTCCAGCAGCCGGGGGGCGAGCCCGGCCGGCAGGGGCACCGACGGGTCCCGTTCGAAGTGCAGCGGGCCCGCCGAGCCGGGGCGCCGCAGCCGCTCCAGGAGCAGCGTCGCCGACCGGGGGTCGTGCAGCGCGTCGTACACCGCGAGGCCGGTCAGCGGCCCCTCCTCGGCGAAGCCGATGAAGGCGTCCCGGAGCGCCGGCGACAGCCGCTCCCGCACCCCGAGCAGCAACTGGTAGCAGTCGTCGGGCGGGGGAGGGCCGAGGGAGGCGGGCGGCGCGGTGTGCTCGGCGCGCACCAGCAGGTGCAGGCACCCCGGGTACAGCTCCGTCATCGACAGCAGGGACACCTCGGTGACGGGCCGGTCCTTGCCGGCGAACCAGCGCTGCCGCGGCAGCCACTCGCGCAGCAGGCCCCGCAGCGAGGCCATGGGATGGACGATGCCCGGGGTCCGTGGACGGAGCGATACGGTCTCGGACTCGGCCATGATGACGCGTCCTTTCGGGCCCACTCGCTCAACGTCCTCGGCGGGCGTGGGGAGCGACTCGGGAGAGCCGGAACCAGTAGGAGCCGTGGCCCGCGAGGGTGAGCAGGTACGGCAGTTCGCCGATGGCGGGGAAGCGGAACGCCATGGGGCAGTCGTCGCCGCCGGAACGGAAGCCGCCGAAGTGGTCGACCACGTCCTGTGGCCACTGGTTCGCCTCGGCCAGCAGCACCGTGTCCGGACACATCGCGTCGATTTCCTTCCGCACCCGCTTGAGGAAATGGTGGGTGGCGGGGCGATTCTCGCAGTTCGTACCCGCAGAAGCGTACAAATAGGGCACCGCGTCGAGGCGGAATCCGTCGATTCCCGGATCCGGCCAGAACCGGAGCGCCGTCGGCACCTCCTCCCGCACGGCCGAGGTCTCGTGGTCGAGGTCCGGCTGGTGGGGGCGGAAAGGGTGGAGGAAGTACTGTCCGTCGCGCAGCGGGGACTTGAGGAACGGCGTGTTCACGGTCATGGCGTCCTCGGCCCTCCGTTCCGCGGCGGACCGGACGGTCGCAGGAGGGTCAGTACGTGCGCGGGCGTGCGGCCCGGTTCCAGACGCACGTAGTTGCTCCTGCCCCAGTGGTAGGTCTCGCCGGTGAGCTCGTCGCGCACCGGGACGGCGTCGTTCCCGTCCAGGCCGAGGTGGGCCAGGTCCAGGGAGACGGTGGCCTCCTGGGCGTGGTGGGGGTCGAGGTTGACGACGACCAGGACGACGTCCGTGCCGCTGCGCTTGCTGTACGCGAGCACCGCCTCGTTGTCGGTGTGGTGGAAGCGCAGGTTCCGGAGCCGGTGCAGCGCGGGGTGGTGCCGCCTGATGTGGTTGAGCGAGGTGATCAGGGGGCCGATGGACCGTTCCTCGCGTGTCGCGGTGTCCCAGTCGCGGGGGCGGAGCTGGTACTTCTCGGAGTGGAGGTACTCCTCGCTGCCGGGTTTGGCGGGGGTGTTCTCGCAGAGTTCGTAGCCGCTGTAGACGCCCCAGGTGGGGGAGAGGGTGG
>NZ_JAVRHI010000466.1:0-7115 GCF_034105845.1 Streptomyces sp. CRN 30
CGCGGGGACGACGGACTGGCCCGTCGTCCCCGCGCCCGCTCATGGGGTCCTACGGTCCCGGGTCCAGGTGAGCAGCTGCTCCGCCGACCAGGTGTTCACGACGCGCCCCGCGGGCACCCCGCACTCCTCGGCCCGGGCGCAGCCGTGGACCTGCCAGTCGAGCTGGCCGGGTGCGTGCGCGTCGGTGTCGACGGCGAACAGCACGCCGGCCTCCACCGCCCGGCGCAGCAGGCGCCGGGGCGGGTCGAGCCGTTCGGGACGGCTGTTGATCTCCACGGCCGTCCCCGCCTCGGCGCAGGCGGCGAAGACCTCCGCCGCGTCGAACTCGGACTCCGGCCGACCCCGCCCGGTGACCAGCCGCCCGGTGCAGTGCCCGAGCACGTCGGCGTGGCGGTTCCGGACGGCCGCGACCATGCGGCGGGTCATCGGGCGGGTGGGCATGCGCAGCTTGGAGTGGACCGACACCACGACCACGTCGAGCCGCTCCAGCAGCTCGGGCTCCTGGTCCAGCGAGCCGTCGTCGAGGATGTCGCACTCGATGCCGGTGAGCAGCCGGAAGGGCGCCCACCGCTCGTTCAGCGCGGCCACCGCGTCGAGCTGCTCGCGCAGCCGGTCCGGGGACAGCCCGCGGGCCACGGTCAGCCGGGGCGAGTGGTCGGTGAGGACCGCCCACGCGTGACCGAGCGCGGCCGCCGTCCGGCCCATCTCCTCGATCGGGCTGCCGCCGTCCGACCAGTCCGAGTGCAGGTGGCAATCGCCCCGCAGCAGCGCCCGCAGCTCGTCGCCGCCCGCCGCGAGCGGCCGGCCGGCCTCGTCCTCCAGCCTGCCCAGGTACTCCGGCACCGCACCGGCCAGCGCCTCGCGCACCACCTGCGCGGTCTTCGGGCCGACGCCCTTCAGCGACTCGAGCGTCCCGTCGGCCACCCGCCGGGCCACCTCGTCCGCGGTCAGTTCCCCGAGCACCCCGGCGGCCGTGCGGAAGGCCCGGACGCGGTACGTGGGGGCCTGCTCCCGCTCCAGCAGGAACGCGATCCGGTCCAGTGCCTCGACGGGGTCCATCGCCACCTCCACCTCCAGGGTTGCCCAGCCGCACCGCGGCCGCACGACGGGCGCGCGGTTTGTGCCCCCCGCCCCCGGGTACTGCGATGCCTCGTCCGTAATCGCCGCTGCGTCCCTCTTCGCCGCAGCGCCACGAAGGAGGTCCGATGTCCGCGCGTGAACACACCGAGGTGGCCGTCGTCACCGGTGCCGACTCCGGCATCGGCCGCGCCACCGCCGTCCGCCTGGCGCAGGCGGGGATGGACATCGGCATCACCTGGCACACCGACCACGAGGGCGCCGAGGAGACCGCCGAGGAGGTGCGCGCCCACGGTCGGCGCGCCGTCGTCGCGCGGATGGACCTCACCCGGCTGCCCGCGGCCGCGGACACGATCGACGAGCTGTGCGCGGAGCTGGGCCGCATCGACGTCCTCGTCAACAACGCCGGCACCGGCACGGCCACGCCCTTCCTCGACCTGGGCCTCGACGACGTGCGCCACGTCCTGGACGTCGACCTCGTCGGCCCGTTCCTGTGCTCCCAGCGGGCCGCCCGGCACATGATCCGCCAGGGCGACGGCGGCCGGATCGTCAACGTGACCTCCGTCCACGAGCACCAGCCCCGGGTGGGTTCCGCCCCGTACTGCGCGGCCAAGGGCGGCCTCGGACTGCTCACCCAGGTCATGGCGCTGGAACTGGGCGAGCACGGCATCACCGTCAACGCGGTCGCGCCCGGTGAGATCGCCACCCCGATGACCGGGCAGGAGGACACCGACGTGCACACCGAGCGCCGCCCGGGCATTCCCCTCGGCCGCCCCGGCGACGCCCGCGAGATCGCGGCCGTGATCGCCTTCCTCGCGGGCCACGACGCCTCGTACGTCACCGGCGCCTCCTGGGTCGCGGACGGCGGCATGGTGCGGATGGGCCCGCAGGCCGGATCACATCTGGAGAGCGATGACTGGCGGCGGCCCTGAGCGGCCCGCCGTGCGCCTGCGCACCAGCTCCTGCGACCGGCCCGGCTTCTCCCGCGTGCGCAGCGGACGCGGCTTCCGCTACCGCGACACCGGTGGCGAGCCGCTCAGGGACCCGGAGCAGCTGGCCCGTATCCGTGCCCTGACCATCCCGCCCGCCTGGCGGGACGTGTGGATCTGCCCCTGGCCCAATGGTCATCTGCAGGCCGTCGGCACCGATGACGCGGGACGCCGCCAGTACCTGTACCACGAGGAGTTCCGGGCCCAGCAGGAGCGCGCCAAGCACGAGCACGTGCGGAAGGTGGCGCGCGCCCTGCCGGAGCTGCGCGCCCAGGTCGCGGAGGACCTCGCGGGGCGCGGCCTGAGCCGGGCGCGCGTGACGGCGTGCGCGGTCCGCCTGCTGGACCTCGGCTTCTTCCGGATCGGCAGCGACCGGCACACGCGCACCAGCGAGACGTACGGCCTGACGACGATGCTGCGCGAACACGTGTCCGTGCGGCGGGACGAGATCGCCTTCAACTACCCCGCCAAGGGCGGCGTCGAGATGGTCCGCGCCCTCGTGGACGACCAGGCCCACGGCGTCGTACGGGCCCTGCGGCGCCGACGGCGGGACGGGCAGCGGCTCCTCGCCTACTACGAGCGGGGCGCGTGGCACGAACTGCACGGGGACGACCTCAACGAGGCGCTGCGCCGGCTGTCCGGCACGGACATCACCGCCAAGGACTTCCGCACCTGGCACGCCACCGTGCTCGCCGCGGTCGCCGTGGCCGTCACCGCGGAGGCGGGCGCGGCGACGGCCACCGCCCGGCGGCGGCAGCTGACCCGTGCCGTGCGTGAGGTGAGCCGCTACCTCGGCAACACGCCCGCCGTCTGCCGCGCCTCCTACATCGACCCGCAGGTGTTCGAGCTGTTCGAGCAGGGGGAGACCATCGCGCCCGCCCTCACCCGCCTGGGTGAACACGGCGACTTCGGACGGCCCGCCACCCAGGGGGCCGTGGAGGGAGCGGTCCTCGACCTGCTCGGCGGCTGAGACGAGGGCGTGATGTGTGTTTCGTGCCCCTTCGGCCGATGCGTTCTACGCTCTTGTGTATGACCGAACACTCGACCTTGTACGTGCGGCATCCGCGGATCACGGTGCTCGGCGTGCAACCGGGCAGTCCGCCGTTCCGCGTCGTGGAGATCGACGGTCAGGTGGTCGGCAGGGCCACCGCGATCACCGATGTCCTGTTCGCCGCCTCGGCGGCCGGCATCCACGTCCGCGACCTCGACGACCCGGACGTGGTCTGCTGGGTCGGCGGCGACAAGTTCACCTGGGCGGTGCGCTGACGCCGCTCGCCGGCACCCGCGCACGCGCGCGGGTGCCGGCGAGCGGCTGCGGTCCGCCTAGGCGTTCAGTGCCTTCGTCCCGGCTTCCTTGCCGTCCTTCGCCCTCCACCGGTGGCGCGCGGCGGGCGGGGGCGGGAGCTCGTCGTCCTCGTCCACGGCGTCCACCGGTTCCTTCCGCTCCACCCGCGGGTGGGCGGCCCGGCCCAGTCGCCGGCCCAGGAGGATGTACCCCAGCAGGGCGCCGGTGGTGTTGAGGATGACGTCGTCGATGTCGAAGGCGCGCCCGGTCACGAGCGAGCCCTGCACCAGTTCGACCAGGAGCATGACAAGGGCGGTCATCGCGGGCACCCGCAGGATGCCCCGGGTGCCGGGTGCCAGTACCGGCAGCAGCACCCCGAAGGGGACGCCCAGCACCACGTTCCCGCCGAGCTGCTTGACGGCGTCCCGCAGCGAGCCCTGTTCCAGGTAGGCCCGCAGGGAGCGGCCGGGGTGCAGGTTGCTGTGGATGAGCGACTCCGAGGCCGGCGACGGCTGGAGCGTGAGCCGGGCGAGCGCCACGGCGAACGCGACCATCGCGACGAACGCCAGCAGCATGATCAGCAGACGCCAGGGGAGCGCGAGCGGCCGCCGGCCGTCGTGCGGGGCCGGCCTCCCACGACGGCCGGCGGCCGCGGCGCGGGATCGTGATCCTGTACGGGCCATTCAACCCTCCCGATTCCAACTTCCCGTGTTTCCCGGCCGGTTACCCCCGGATACGGTTCCGATACCCGGGCCCCGCCGGCTCCGCTCCGCTCGCGACGTGACGCGGGCTCTCAGGCGCCGTACGTCACCTTCACCTCCTCGAAGCCCAGCGACCCGAGCAGCCCCTGCAGCATGTCGGTGGTGTTCGACTCGGCCCGCCCGGTGAGCTCGCTCTCCTTCGCGGCGGTGCCGATGTGCTGCGCCGCGAGCTTCTGCACGGCGCGCTCGCTGTTGGGGTTGTCGGAGAAGAGGTCGCCGAGGCGGTCGAGGAGGCCGCGCTGCTTGGCGACGGCGTAGGAGCGGTCGGGGTCGAGGGCCGGCTCGCCGAGCGCCGCGTGCGGCAGCCGGAGCGTGGCCGAGGTGCGGTCCTCGTTGACCGTCACGTCGTCCTCACCCAGTTCGCCCAGGTCGACGTAGGCGTCGACGGTGCCCGCGCCCACGTACAGGGTGCGGGTGCCGCGGATCGCGTCCGGCAGGAACTTCGCGTCCTTCTCGAGGTCCACCACCACCTGGAAGTTGCCCGAGGCGGCGTCGTAACGGCTGATGTCCTGGATGGACTTGAGCAGCGCGGGGCCCGAACGGTCGTGGGTCTCCTCGCCGAACACGTCCTTGAGACTGCCGTAGACGAGCAGCCGCAGCGCGGCGAGCACGACCACCAGGAGCAGGACGAGGACGGTGAGCACCTTCGCCCAGCCGGGCAGGCGGCGCGCGCGCGTGTGGGACGTCGTCATGTCGACGGTCCTCCTTTCTGCTCACCGGATGCCCTCGAATGGCCTGATGCAACGCCCAGTTGGCCGACGAGCGGCCGGTGCGGAAGCACGGGGCGGCGCGTGGGGCGCGCGGACCGGACACGGGGTCCGGGGCAGTGCGTCCGTCCGCGCCCTGTTCGACGCGCCCGCGAGCGAATAGACAGGAGGGGACGGACCGGAGGCGGACGGACGGGAGGGGGCGGACGGACGGGGCGCCGCACACCGGGCGGCGCCCGGCAGCACCCAGGTGACCAGGGAGGGCTCGCAGTGGCGAAGGCGAAGTTCGAGCGGACCAAGCCGCATGTGAACATCGGCACCATCGGTCACATCGACCACGGCAAGACGACGCTGACGGCGGCGATCACGAAGGTACTGCACGACAGGTTCCCCGACCTGAACCCGTACACGCCGTTCGACCAGATCGACAAGGCGCCGGAGGAGCGGCAGCGCGGCATCACCATCTCCATCGCGCACGTCGAGTACCAGACGGAGCGCCGGCACTACGCGCACGTCGACTGCCCCGGACACGCCGACTACATCAAGAACATGATCACCGGCGCGGCGCAGATGGACGGCGCGGTCCTCGTCGTGGCGGCCACCGACGGGCCGATGCCGCAGACCAAGGAGCACGTCCTGCTCGCCCGGCAGGTCGGCGTGCCCTACATCGTGGTCGCGCTGAACAAGACGGACATGGTCGACGACGAGGAGATCCTGGAACTCGTCGAGCTGGAGGTGCGCGAACTGCTCACCGAGTACGAGTTCCCGGGCGACGAGGTGCCCGTGGTCCGGGTGTCGGCGCTCAGGGCGCTGGAGGGAGACGCGCGGTGGGCCGAGTCGGTGCTCGAGCTGCTGGACGCGATCGACGAGTCGGTGCCCGAGCCGCAGCGCGACGTCGACAAGCCGTTCCTGATGCCGATCGAGGACGTCTTCACCATCACCGGCCGCGGCACGGTCGTCACCGGCCGGATCGAGCGCGGCACGCTGAAGGTCAACAGCGAGGTCGACATCATCGGCATCCACGAGGAGAACACGCGGACGACGGTCACCGGCGTCGAGATGTTCCGCAAGCTGCTCGACGAGGGCCGGGCGGGCGAGAACGTGGGGCTGCTGCTGCGGGGCGTCAAGCGGGAGGAGGTGGAGCGCGGGCAGGTGGTCATCAAGCCGGGCTCCGTCACCCCGCACACGGAGTTCGAGGCCCGGGCGTACATCCTGTCCAAGGACGAGGGCGGCCGGCACACGCCCTTCTTCAACAACTACCGGCCGCAGTTCTACTTCCGCACCACCGACGTGACGGGCGTGGTGACGCTGCCGAAGGGCACCGAGATGGTCATGCCGGGTGACAACACCGTGATGCACGTGCAGCTGATCCAGCCGATCGCGATGGAGGAGGGCCTGAAGTTCGCGATCCGCGAGGGCGGCCGGACGGTCGGCGCGGGTCAGGTGACGGGCATCTCGAAGTAGCGCACGGGGGACCGCCTCACCATGACCCCGAGGTGGCCTCGGGCCGGCTCAGGGCCTCGTCCAGCGACGCCGACGGCGGCAGCAGACGGGCGAGGCCGGTCATCTTCAGCACGCGCAGGGTGAGGTCGTGCGTGCACACCAGGTGCAGCTGCCCGCCCCGGTCGAGGACGCGCTGTCTGGCCCGGTACAGCAGCCGCAGCCCGGAGCAGTCGAAGAACTCGACGGGCCGCAGGTCGATCACGATCCGCGGCTCCGGCCCGGTGGTGACGGCGTCCAGACACGGGACGATCTCCAGTGCGGCGAGAATGTCGATCTCGCCGTGGAACTCCAGCACGGTGTGGCCGTGTTCCTCATGGACGCGCAGATGCCGCACGGACGGTGCCGGCTCCTGGTACACGACGACTTCGCCTCCGACCGGCCTCGGGTACAGGGGTCTCGAGTCACCGGGGGCCGGGGTGACGACGTGCTGTGAGCGTAGACGTGACAGCGGGGGTCCCGTGACGGCAAAACCGTTCCTGGCCCGGCAAGTTACCCTCGTTAGGGTGAATTCCAGCATGTTCAGTTGACATATGTCTTCCCTTTACGCGACGAGTCGTCCGACTGTGTGAGTGCCCTGTCCGCGCCGGGGCGTACGCCGGTGACGGAGGGCGCGTGCAGGCCCGCGGAGGGCGGCTGCCGGAACCGGACCGTCCGCCGGCTCCCATGTCTCCGACCACGCCTTTCGTCGATCGCCACGCCCGCTGTCACCCATCGCGCGGGCACCTCGCGCCCCTCGTCCTCCGCTGCGCCCGGGCCCCCGCCGCCGCGCGCACGGACCGCGCGCGCGGCGGCG
>NZ_JAVRHI010000467.1:0-8414 GCF_034105845.1 Streptomyces sp. CRN 30
CCCCGCTGTTCCCCAGCCCCCCACTGCCCCGTTGTTTCCCTTCCGCTCCGGCGACGGCGCCGGATCCAGCAAAGGAACACCGCCCATGTCGACCACCGACACCGCGTCCCCCGTGGCGCCGGCGCAGACCGATCCGTACGCCCTGCGTCCCGAGGACGCCAAGCCGGCCCCCGCCGCCTTCCGGGACCGGCTGCGCCACCTCGGACCCGGTTTCGTGCTGTCCGCCGCCGTAGTCGGCTCCGGAGAGCTGATCACCACCACCGCGCTCGGCGCCAAGGCCGGGTTCGCCCTGCTGTGGCTGGTGGTCGTGTCGACCGGCGTCAAGGTCTGGGTACAGATGGAGCTGGCCCGCTGGACCATCCTCAACGGCCGCCCCGCACTGGAGGGCTACCGCGAGGTCGGCCCCCGCATCGGCCGCCTGGGTTGGATCAACTGGCTCTGGATCGGCATGGACTTCGCCAAGATGTTCCAGCGCGGCGGCATCATCGGGGGCACGGCCGCGGCGTGCTCCATCCTCTGGCCGGTCATCGGCGAACCGCTCAGCGCCGGTTCCCTCGCCCTCTGGGCCCTCGTCGTCACCCTGGCCGCGATCCTGCTGCTCCAGTCCGGCAAGTACGGCCTGGTGGAACGTGCCTGCGTGGTCTCCGTCATCATCTTCACGCTGATCACCGTGAGCCTCGCGGTGGGCCTGCCGGCCACCGACTTCGGCTTCGGCACCGCCGAGCTCGGCAGCGGCTTCAGCTTCGAGATCCCGGCCGGCACCATCGGCATCGCCCTCGCCGTCTTCGGCATCACCGGCGTCGGCGCCGACGAGATGACCACGTACACCTACTGGTGCATGGAGAAGGGGTACGCCCGCTGGACCGGCCCCGACGACGGCAGCGAGGAGCGCGCCCGCCGCGCCGAGGGCTGGATCAAGGTCATGCGCCTCGACGTGCTGACCGGACTCGCCGTGTGCGTGCTGTGCACCCTGTCCTTCTACGTCATCGGCGCCGCCGTACTGCACCCGCAGGGCCTGGTGCCCGAGGGCAACGAGATGATCACCACGCTCTCGCGCGTCTACACCGACACGATGGGCCCCTGGGCCGAGTACCTCTTCCTCGTCGGCGCGATCGCCGTCCTCTTCTCCACCCTCATCGGCTCCACCGCCTCCGTGCCCCGCCTGTGGACCAACACCCTCGGCATGCTCGGCGTCGTCAAGTGGGAGGACGTGGGCAGCCGCACCCGCGCCATCCGCGTCCTCACCTGGATCCTGCCGCTGGTGTGGGCCTGCTTCTTCCTGTACGTCCAGTCCCCGGTCCTGATGGTGCAGATCGGCGGCATCGGCGGCGGCATCTTCCTGCTCGCCGTGGTCGTCGCCGTCTGGCGGCTCCGCCACACCGGCGTGCCGGAACGCTTCCGCACCAGCCCCTGGATGACCGTGGCGCTGGTCGTCAGCAGCGTCGCCATCCTGTGCGTCGGCGTGTACGGCGTCCTCGACACGCTCGGGGTGGTGGCCGAATGAACCGTGTCCTCCCCGCGCTGAGCCGCCGCACCCTGCTCCGCGGCACCGCCCTCGCCGGCGTCGGGGCCGCGCTCGGCCCCCTGTCCGCCTGCGCCGGCCCGACCGGCACCTCCGGACCCGGCACCCTCACCCTCGGGCTGAACCGTTCGCTGGTCAGCCTGGACAACAAGCTCAACCAGTTCGAGGCCGCCGTCACCGTGCAGCGCGCGGTGCGGCAGGCGCTGACGTACATCGGCCCCGGACTGCGGCCCGAGCCGATGCTCGCCGACCGCTTCGAGATGACCGAACCCACCGCGTGGACGGTGCGCCTGCGCGAGGGCGTGCGCTACTCCGACGGCCGGCCGGTCACCGTCGTGGACGTCGACACCGCGCTGCGGATGTACGCCGAGGTCAGCGGCTCCTTCCTGATGGGGCTGTTTCCCGAGGTCCCCGAGGTGGAGCCGGTGGACGGGCGCACCTTCCGGCTGCGCACCGAGCGCCCCGTGCCGATCCTCGACCAGCTGATGGCCAACATCCACATCACCCCGGCCGCGGACAACAAGCCCGAGGAGCTCCAGTCCGGGGTCGGCTCCGGCCCGTACCGGGTGGCGAGCGCCAACAGCGGCGCGGGGGAGTACACCCTCGCCCGCAACCCGGAGTACTGGGGGAAGCGCCCGCCCGTCGAGGAGGTCCGGGTGCGGTTCGTGCCCGAGGAGTCCAGCCGGGTCGTCGCCCTGCGCAGCGGCGAGCTCGACGTCGCCGACACCCTCGCCCCGGACACCGCCGAGCAGCTCACCGGCGCGCCCGGCGTCTCCCTGGAGACCACCCCCGGCACCCGCATGTGCCAGCTCTTCTACAACTTCCGCAAACCGTCCGGGCACCCGCTGGCCGACGCCCGCGTCCGCCACGCCCTCACCTACGCCATCGACGGCGACGCGCTGATCAAGGACGTGCTCACCGACTCCGCCGAGGAGGCCAGGGGCGTCGTCCCGCAGGCGATGATCGGCGCGGTCGAGACGGGGGAGTACACCTACGACCCGGGCGAGGCCCGCCGCCGGCTCGACGCCCTCGGCGCGGACGGCCTCCAGCTGAGGATCATCTGGGAGACCGGGGAGTTCGCGGCCGACACCTCCGTCATGGAGGCCGTCCTCGACATGCTCCGCGACGTCGGCGTCCGCGCCACGCTCCAGCAGTTCCAGCCCGGCGGCGACATCCTGCGGTGGCGCCAGGGCAAGGCCGGCGACTGGGACGTCATCGGCAACGGCTTCGGCGACCCCACCGGCCAGGCCCTCTCCATGCTCCAGGGCATGTACGGCGGCACCCCCGAGAAGGAGCGCACCCGCGACACCTTCATGGGGTACGTCGTCCCGCGCGTCGAACGCCAACTGTCCGACGCCGCCACCGAGGTCGACGAGGCGACGCGCACCCGCAAGCTCGCCGACGTCCAGCACGCCGTCTGGGACACCTGGCCCAGCCTGTGGGCCTTCGCCCCGAAGACCTTCCTGGCCCGCCGCACCCGCGTGCGGGGCGTCGCGCTGCAGCCGCTCAACTCCTACGACCTGACCGCCGTCCGGCTGGAGGGCTGAGCCATGGTGAGCTACCTCCTGCGGCGGCTCGGGCAGAGCCTGCTGACCGTCTTCCTCGCCATCTCCACCGTGTTCGTGCTGGTCCGCTTCGCCCCCGGCGACCCGGCCGCCGCGTACGCGGGACCCACCGCGTCCACCGAGGACCTGGCCCGCATCCGCGAGCAGTTCGGCCTGGACGAGCCCCTGTTCACCCAGTACGGCATCTTCCTGCGCGACCTGGTGCAGGGGAACCTCGGCACCAGCTACTCCTTCCGCGCCCCGGTCCTGGACGTCGTCTTCGACCGGATGCCGTACACCATCACCCTCGCGGTCTCCGCCATCGCCGTCACCGCGCTCGTCGCGATCCCGCTCGGGGCGTGGATGGCCCGGCGCGCCGACAGCAAGCGGGAGATCGGCGCCAACGTCCTCACCATGGCCGGGCAGTCCATGCCGGACTTCTGGACCGGCGTCATGCTGCTCACCGTCTTCGCCGTGGTGTTCCCGGTGCTCCCCGCCTCCGGGTTCACCTCGTGGAGCGGTCTCGTCCTGCCGACGATCACCGTCGCCGTGCTGCAACTCGCCCTCGTCAGCAGGCTGGTACGGCGCGAGATGTCCACCGCGCTGGCCGCCCCGTACACCACCGTGGCCCGCTCCCGCGGTGTCTCCGAACGCGCCCTCACCTGGCGCTACGCCATGGCCAACTCGGCGGTGCCGCTGGTCACCGCCATCGGCACCCGGTTCGCCGCGCTGCTCAACGGCGTGGTCGTGGTCGAGGTGGTCTTCGGCTGGCCCGGCGTCGGCTCCCTCGTCGTGCGCGCCCTGGAGACCCGCGACTACCCGCTCATCCAGGCGACCGTCCTGGTCACCGTCACCCTGGCGATCCTCGTCCAGCTCCTCGTCGACCTCCTCTACCCGCTGCTCGACCCGCGGGTCCGTCTCGGAAAGGCGGCCTGAGCATGAGCACCACCACCCCGGCCGGGACCGCGCCCACCGGCGTACGGCCGAGCGCCGTCACCGCCCGCCACCTGCGCCGCGCCACCGCGACCCGGCAGCAGCGCGCCGCCCGCGCCAAACTGTGGGCCGGCATCGTGTGCACCGCCCTCGTCGTCGTGCCCATCGCCCTCGCCCGACTGCTGCCGCTGCCCTCGGCCGACGCCCAGGACCTGGGCAGCAGGCGGCTCCCGCCGCTCAGCGACGGCCACCTGTTCGGCACCGACCAGCTCGGCCGGGACGTGCTCTCGCGCATCCTGCACGGCGGCCAGGTCTCCCTGACCGTCGGCATCCTCGCCGTACTGGTCTCCGGCGTCATCGGCATCGTCGCGGGCGCCGCGGCGGGCTACTTCGGCGGCTGGACGGACACGGTCATCTCCCGCCTCCTGGAGGCCCAGCTCGCGCTGCCGCTGCTGATGATGCTGCTGCTCGTCGTCGCCCTGTTCGGGCCGTCGGTCACCGTCATCACCTGCGTCATCGCCGTCGCCCAGTGGCCCGAGGTCGCCCGGCTCACCCGCTCCCTCGTCCTCGTCGAACGGGAGAAGGCGTACGTCGCCGCCGCCCGGGTCCTCGGCCTGCGCGCCTGGACCATCCTGGCCCGGCACGTCATCCCGAACATCGTCCGCCCCGCCAGCCTCGTCGTCCTGCTGCTGCTCGCCCAGGCGGTGCTGCTGGAGAGCGCGCTGAGTTTCCTCGGCGCGGGCCCCGAGCGGCCGTTCGCCACCTGGGGCCGGATCATCTCCGACGGCCAGGACTACATCACCACCTCCTGGTGGCTCGTCACCCTCCCCGGCCTGGTCATCGCCCTCCTCGTGATCGGCGTCAACCTCCTCGGGGACGGCCTGCGCGACCGCACCGCGCCCCTGCGCAAGCAGAAAGGAGCGTGACCGTGACCGGCACGACGAAGGCCGACGTCAGGCCGCTGTCCGATGGGACCGCGCCCGACGCCCCGCTCCTCGACGTCGAGGACCTCCAGATCGAGCTGATCACCGGCCGCGGCGTGGTCCGCGCCGTCGACGGCGTCAGCTTCACCATCGCACGCGGTGAGACCGTCACCCTCATCGGCGAGTCCGGCTCCGGCAAGTCCACCACCGCGATGGGCATCCTGCGGCTGCTCCCGGAGGGCCTCGCCGTGCTGTCCGGCAGCGCGCGCATCGCCGGCCGCGACATGGTCGCCGACCCCGGCGCCGCGCGCGCCGTACGGGGCCGCGTCGTCTCGCTCATCCCGCAGGACCCGATGACCGCGCTCAGCCCCGTGCACACCATCGGCCGCCAACTGGGTGAGGCGCTGCGGCTGCGCCACCCGGGGCTGGGCCGGGCCGAGGTGCGCGAGGCGGGAACCGACCTCCTCGCCAAGGTGCGCATCCCCGAGCCGGAGACCCGCTGGAACGCCTACCCGCACCAGTTCTCCGGCGGCATGCTCCAGCGCGTCCTGATCGCCACGGCCCTCGCCGCCGAACCCGCCCTGCTGGTGGCGGACGAGCCCACCTCGGCCCTGGACGCCACCGTGCAGGCCGGAGTCCTGGACGTCCTCATGGAGCTCCAGGAACGCACCGGCGTCGGCATGCTGATGATCACCCACGACCTGGGCGTGGCCCGTGTCGTCTCCGACCGCATCCACGTCATGCGCAACGGCGCCTTCGTCGAGTCCGGCACCGCGGAGGACATCGTCCGCCGACCCGAACAGGAGTACACCCGCGCCCTGCTGGCCGCCGTGCCCCAGCTCGGACCGTGGGACGAGGACGCGGACGCGGAAGAGAACACGGACGCGCACCAGGCAGAGAAGACGGACACGGAGGCGACCCGGTGACCACCCCACCTCCGCTCCTGTCCGTCGAGGACCTCGTCGTCGAGTACGCCACCCCGCACGGCCCGCACCGCGCCGTGGACCAGGTCGGCTTCCGGCTCGACCGAGGGGGCACCCTCGCCGTCGTCGGCGAGTCGGGCAGTGGCAAGTCCACCATCGCCCGCGCCCTCGTCCGCCTGCTGAAACCGGCCTCGGGCCGCATCCTGCTGGACGGCACGGACATCGCGGCCCTGCCCGAGCGCCGGCTGCGCCCCCTGCGCCGACGGATCCAGATGGTCTTCCAGGACCCCTACGGATCGCTCGACCCGCACCTGACCGCCCAGCAGACCGTCGCCGAACCGCTGCGCGCGGCGGGCGTGTCCGACAAGCGGGAACGCGACCGCCGCGCGGCCGAGCTCCTCGACCGGGTGGGCCTGCCCACCAGCGCGCTCGCGCGCCGCCCCGGGGAGTTCTCCGGAGGGCAGCGCCAGCGCATCGGCATCGCCCGCGCGCTCGCGTCCAGCCCCGACCTGCTGGTGTGCGACGAGGCCACCTCGGCCCTGGACGTCTCCGTCCAGGCCCAGGTGCTCGCGCTGCTGCGGGAGTTGCAGGCCGACACCGGGGTCGCCTACCTCGTCATCGCCCACAATCTCGGCATCGTCCGCGAACTCAGCGACGAGGTCGTGGTGCTGCGGTCGGGCCGCGTGGTCGAGAGCGGCGCGACCGCCGACGTCCTGGCCGCCCCCCGGGAGCCGTACACGCGGGCGCTGCGCCGTGCCGCCCTCGACCCGACCGCGATCCACGGGCGCAAGCCCCGCGCCGCGCTCGCCGTCACGGCATCGGAGGTCATGGCATCGCACGTCACGACATCGGAGGCCTCCGCGTGACCGTCGCGCCGGCTCCCGCGCCCGACGGGATCCTGCGCCCGCACCCCACCCAGCCCGGCCGCGGCGAGGCCGTGCTCCCCGCGCCCGACGTGCAGAGCCACGCCGCCTCCCTCACCGCGCTCCCCGGCGGCGACCTCGGTTGCGTCTGGTTCTCCGGCAGCCAGGAGGGGATGGCGGACATCTCCGTCCACTTCTCCCGGCTGCCCGCCGGTTCCGGGCGGTGGACCGCCCCCGTACGGCTCTCCGGCGACCCCGACCGCTCCGAGCAGAACCCCGTCCTCTTCCCCGCCCCGGACGGCGGGCTGTGGCTGCTGCACACGGCGCAGCGCGCCGGGAACCAGGACACGTCCGAGGTGCGGCTGCGCGTCAGCCGGGACGGGGGCGTGACCTGGGGCCCGGTCCGGTCCCTCTTCCCGGCCGACGACCGGGGCGGCGTCTTCGTCCGCCAGCCGCTGGTGGTGCTCGGCTCCGGGCGGTGGCTGCTGCCGGTCTTCCGCTGCCCCGTCACCCCCGGCGCCCGCTGGACCGGCGGGCTCGACACCAGCGCGGTCATGCTCAGCGACGACCAGGGCCTGACCTGGCGCGAACACCCGGTGCCCGGCTCCACCGGCCGCGTCCACATGAACGTCCACCCGCGCCCGGACGGCACCCTGCTCGCCCTGTTCCGCAGCCGTACCGCCGACCGGGTGTACCGCTCGGTCTCCCAGGACGAGGGCGAGACCTGGTCGGTGCCCGAGCCGACCACCGCCCCCAACAACAACTCCTCCCTCCAGTACGTCCCCCTCGGCGACGGCCGCCTCGCGATGGTGCACAACCACGCGAGCGCGGCCGACGCGACGGAACGCCGCACCTCCCTCTACGACGAGATCGAGGAGGACGCCGCCGGGCCCGCCCCGGCCGCGGGCGACGACCTCGCCTTCTGGGGCGCCCCCCGCGCGCCCCTCACCCTCTCCCTCTCCACGGACTCCGGCCGCACCTGGCCCGCCCGCCACGACCTGGTCACCGGCGACGGCCACTGCCTCACCAACAACTCCCGCGAGGGCCTCAACCGCGAACTGTCCTACCCGACCCTCACCCGCACCCCCGGCGGCGTCCTCCACATCGCCTACACGCACCACCGCCGGACGATCCGTCACCTCCGCCTCGATCCGGAATGGCTGGACCGGTACTTGCCGCGCCCCTGACCCGGACGTCGCACGAGCGGACCCGCCTCCACGGCCGGGTGAACGTACCTACGATGGGCCGCGGGGCCGGTGCGGTGACGGGAACTGCCAGCCGTGGCCGTGGTACCGGCCGTTCGAGGAGCCCCTATGACCAGCGAGGAAACCGAGCACCCCGGGATCGACCCCACCGTGCCGCCCAGCGGCACCGGCTGCGTCGAGTGCGACGCGGCCGGCGGCTGGTGGTTCCACCTGCGGCGGTGCGCGCGGTGCGGCCACATCGGCTGCTGCGACAGCTCGCCCGGCAAGCACGCCACCGCCCACTACCGGACCACCGGGCACCCCGTGGTCCAGAGTTTCGAACCGGGCGAGGACTGGTTCTGGGACTACGGCACGGAGGAACTGACCAAGTCCGGACCGGAGCTGGAGCCGCCGGTCAGTCACCCCGCCGACCAGCAGTCCCCCGGACCGGCCGGCCGCGTCCCGGCCGACTGGGCCGACACGTTGCGCTGAGCCGCCGCGCCGGGCCGCCGCGCCGGGCCG
>NZ_JAVRHI010000468.1:0-32953 GCF_034105845.1 Streptomyces sp. CRN 30
ATGTTCCACGTGGAACATCACGAGACACAGCTCCCCGGACCGCAGGGCATGTTTCACGTGGAACATGCCCTGCTGAGAAGAGAGTGTGTTTCACGTGAAACCGATCGATCCGCGCCTTCTGCGTTATGCCAGGGCCACCCGCCTTTTCCTGGGAGCGGTCGTCGGCCTGGGTGCTGTCGGAGCTGTGCTCGTCATCGCGCAGGCGATGCTCATCGCCGAAGTGGTGGTGGGTGCCTTCCAGCGCGAGATGTCGGTCGGTGAGCTCCGCACTCCCCTGCTGCTGTTGGTGGCTGTGGCCTGCGGTCGGGGGCTGGTCTCCTGGCTCACCGAGCTGGCCGCTCACCGGGCGAGCGCCGCGGTCAAGTCCGAGCTGCGCGGACGGTTGCTGGAGCGAGCCGCCGCGCTCGGGCCGGGCTGGCTGAGCGGCCGGCGCACGGGCTCGCTCATCGCCCTCGCCACACGTGGGGTGGACGCTCTCGACGACTACTTCGCGCGGTATCTGCCGCAGCTGGGGCTCGCCGTCGTGGTGCCCGTGGCGGTGCTCGCGCGCATCGTCACCGAGGACTGGGTGTCCGCGGCCATCATCGTCGGCACGCTGCCGCTCATCCCGATCTTCATGATCCTCATCGGCTGGGCGACACGCTCGCAGATGGATCGCCAGTGGCAGCTGCTGTCGCGTCTGTCGGGCCACTTCCTGGACGTGGTCGCCGGGCTGCCGACGCTGAAGGTGTTCGGCCGGGCCAAGGCGCAGGCCGAGTCGATCAGGCGGATCACCGGTGAGTACCGGCGGGCGACCATGCGGACCCTGCGCATCGCGTTCCTGTCGTCCTTCGCGCTGGAACTGCTCGCCACGATCTCCGTCGCGCTGGTCGCGGTGACGATCGGCATGCGGCTCGTGCACGGGGACATGGACCTGTACATCGGGCTGGTCATCCTCGTTCTCGCCCCCGAGGCGTATCTGCCGCTCCGGCAGGTGGGAGCCCAGTTCCACGCGGCGGCCGAGGGACTGGCGGCGGCCGAGGAGATCTTCGAGGTCCTGGAGACGCCGGTGCCGGCCTCGGGCTCGCTGCCCGTGCCGAAGGGGGAGATCCGCTTCGACGGCGTGACCGTCCGGTACCCCGGGCGGGCGGACGACGCCGTCTCCGACGTGTCCTTCGGGGTCCGCCCCGGAGAGACGGTGGCCCTCGTGGGTCCGAGCGGGGTGGGCAAGTCCACGCTGTTGAACGTGCTGCTCGGGTTCGTGGAGCAGACCGAGGGGCGGGTACGGATCGCCGGCACCGACCTCGCCGCTCTCGACCGGGACGCGTGGCACGCACGGGTGGCCTGGGTGCCGCAGCGGCCCCATCTGTACGCCGGGACCATCATGGAGAACGTCCGGCTGGCGCGGCCGGACGCGGACGAGGCGGCCGTACGGAGGGCGCTGGCCGACGCGGGAGCGCTGGCGTTCGTCGAGGCACTGCCCGACGGGACGGACACACCGCTGGGGGAGGACGGCGCCGGTCTGTCGGCCGGCCAGCGCCAGCGGATCGCCCTGGCGCGGGCCTTCCTCGCCGACCGGCCCGTGCTGCTGCTCGACGAGCCGACGGCCTCTCTGGACGGGGAGACCGAGGCGGAGATCGTGGACGCGGTGCGACGGCTCGCGGCCGGGCGCACCGTCCTGCTCGTGGTGCACCGGCCGGCACTGCTGGAGGTGGCCGACCGGGTGGTTCGGCTGGAACCCGGCGAGACCACGACGGCCTCGGGTGCCGTGGAGGACGCGCGCACGGACCGCGCGGACCAACGGTTCCCGGACGACCTGGTGGCCCCGCAGGACGGGACCGGGGCGGAGGGCCGGAGGCGGACCGTGCCGACGGCCCATGACGAGGAACCGTCGTCCAGCCGCCGGACCTCCGTACTGGCGAGGGTCCGCGCCATGGCCGGCCCCCGGCGCGGCCGGCTCGCCCTCGCGCTGCTGCTCGGCAGCCTCGCCCTCGGCAGCGCCGTGGGGCTCATGGCCACCTCCGGATGGCTCATCTCACGGGCCTCCCAGCAGCCGCCCGTGCTGTACCTGATGGTCGCCGTCACGGCCACGCGGGCGTTCGGCATCGGACGGGCCGTCTTCCGGTACTCGGAGCGGCTCGTGTCGCACGACGCGGTGCTGCGGATGCTGGCCGACACCCGGGTCGCCGTCTACCGGCGGCTGGAGCGGCTGGCACCCGCTGGACTGCGGCGTACCCGGCGCGGTGACCTGCTGTCGCGGCTCGTCGCCGACGTGGACGCGCTGCAGGACTACTGGGTGCGGTGGTTGCTGCCGGCCGGGGCGGCGATCGTGGTATCGGCCGCCTCGGTCGGGTTCACCGCGTGGCTGCTGCCCGAGGCCGGAGCGGTGCTCGCCGTCGGGCTGCTCGCCGCCGGAGCCGGCGTCCCGCTGGTGAGCGGGGCCGTGGCGCGGCGCGCCGAGCGCAGGCTCGCTCCCGCCCGTGGGGAGCTGGCCGTCCGCACGGCCGACCTGCTCACCGGTACCGCCGAACTGACCGTGTCGGGCGCCCTGCCCGCGCGGATCGCCGAGGCGCGCCGGGCCGACACCGCACTGACCCGGATCGCTTCCCGGGCCGCCACGGCGACCGCGCTCGGTGACGGGCTCACCGCGCTCGTCACGGGACTCACTGTCGCGGTCACCGCGCTCGTGGGTGCCCAGGCGGTGTCCGACGGCCGCCTCGGTGGCCTGGCGATGGCCGTCGTCGTCCTCACCCCGCTGGCCGCCTTCGAGGCCGTGCTGGGGATGCCGCTCGCCGTGCAGTTCCGGCAGCGGGTGCGCAAGAGCGCCGAGCGCGTGTACGAGGTGCTGGACGCCCCCGAACCCGTACGCGAACCGGAGCAGCCCCGTACCGCGCCGCACTCGCCCTTCCCCCTGGTCGTCGGCGGGCTCGCAGCCCGGTACGAGGGGCAGGATTGGGACGCCCTCGCCGGGGTGGACCTCACCTTGGACGAGGGCCGCCGGATCGCGGTCGTCGGTGCTTCCGGATCGGGGAAGACGACCCTGGCGCAGGTGCTGCTGCGGTTCCTGGACGCGCGCCGGGGGACGTACACGCTGGGTGGTGCGGACGCGTACGCGCTCGACGGGGACGCCGTGCGGCGGCACGTGGGGCTGTGCGCCCAGGACGCGTACCTCTTCGACAGCTCCGTGCGCGAGAACCTGCTCCTGGCGCGGCGGGACGCCACCGAGGCCGACCTGCGGGACGCGCTCGCGCGGGCACGGCTCCTCGACTGGGCCGACGCCCTGCCGGACGGGCTCGCGACGCTCGTCGGCGAACACGGGGCCCGGCTCTCCGGCGGCCAGCGGCAGCGACTGGCGCTCGCCCGGGCGCTGCTCGCCGACTTCCCGGTCCTGGTCCTCGACGAGCCCGCGGAACACCTCGACCTGCCGACCGCCGACGCGCTCACCGCGGACCTGCTGGCGGCGACCGAGGGCCGTACGACGCTGCTGATCACCCACCGGCTGGCGGGACTGGAGGCCGTGGACGAGGTCGTCGTCCTTGCCGAGGGGCGGATCGTCCAGCGGGGGTCGTACGCGGAACTGACGGCGGTGGAGGGGCCCCTGCGGGACATGGCCGCGCGGGAAGCGGCCGGGGAGGTGCTGGCCGGCGCGTCCGCACGCTGACGGCCCGGCGGCGGGCCGTCCGGGCGTGGTGCCGGCTCCGAGCCGGCCCGTGGGCCGGAGCCGTCACGGCCGCCGGGACTGCTGCCGCCGCTGCTCCACCAGGCGCTCGATCACGACCGCCACCCCGTCGTCGTTGTTGGCGATGGTCCTGCCCGAGGCGGCGGCGAGCACGTCGGGATGGGCGTTGCCCATGGCGTAGGAGCGGCCCGCCCAGGTGAGCATCTCCAGGTCGTTCGGCATGTCACCGAAGGCGACCACCTCCTCGTGCGAGATGCCGCGCTCGGCGCAGCTCAGCGCGAGCGTGCTGGCCTTGGAGACGCCGGGGCCGCTGATCTCCAGCAGGGCGCTGGGGCTGGAGCGGGTGACGGTGGCGCGGTCGCCGACGGCGATGCGGGCGGCGGTGAGGAAGTCGTCGGGGTCGATGCGCGGGTGATGGGCGAGGATCTTGAGGACCGGCTCACCGACGGTGGCCCCGTCCGGCGCCAGCAGCTTCTCCGCCGGCGCGACGGTGTCAGGCACCTCCATGTGCAGTTTCGGGTACTCCGGCTCCTGGTGGAAGCCGTACGTCTGCTCGACGGCGTACACGGTGCCCGGTGCGGCCTCGCGCAGCAGCCGTATCGCGTCGAGGGCGTTCTCCCGCGCCAGTTCGCGGACCTTGACGAAGCGGTGGGCGCCCGGCCCGCCGTGCAGGTCGACCACCGCGGCGCCGTTCCCGCAGATCGCCAGGCCGTGGCCGTGGACGTGGTCGCTGACCACGTCCATCCAGCGGGCCGGACGGCCGGTGACGAAGAAGACCTCGATGCCCGCTTCCTCGGCGGCCGCGAGGGCGGCGACCGTGCGCGGGGACACCGTCTTGTCGTCGCGCAGGAGGGTGCCGTCCAGGTCTGTGGCGATCAGCCTGGGCGGGACGGTCGGGGCCGGGATCTCGGGCTGTCTCGTCGCTGAGGTCACGGACCCATTGTCCCGCACATATCCGCACGGGCGTGCGGCGGTCCGCACACGTGAGTGGCCATTGGCCTCGCAGGTGTCGTTCCGGCGCGCCGGCCCCGTCCCGTGCGGCCGCGCTCACGCCAGCTGCGCGGGAGCCTCCGTGATGATCTGCTCGAAGACCTTCTCGTCCGCGGCGAAGACCGAGTCGGGGACGGGCCAATGGACGACGAGGTCCGTGAAGCCCAGTTCGGCGTGGCGCCCGGCGAAGTCAACGAACGCGTCGAGCGAGTGGAGCGGACGGTCGCGGTCCGGCGTGAAACCGGTGAGCAGGACCTTGTCCATCCCGGCGGCGTCGCGGCCGATCCCGGCGCACGCGTCGGCCAGCCTCTCGGCCTGCCCGCGCAGGGCGCGCACGGACTGTTCGGGGGTGCCGGTCTCGTACAGCCGGGGATCGCCCGTGGTCACCCACGCCTGCCCGTACCGGGCCGCCAGTGCGAGCCCGCGCGGGCCGGTGGCGGCCACCGCGAAGGGCAGCCTGGGCCGCTGTACGCAGCCCGGGATGTTGCGGGCCTCGTGCGCCGAGTAGAAGTCGCCCTCGTACGACACCGACTCCTCGGTCAGCAGCCGGTCGAGGAGCGGCACGAACTCGGCGAAACGGTCGGCCCGCTCGCGAGGCGTCCACGGTTCCTGGCCGAGTGCGGTGGCGTCGAAGCCGGTGCCGCCGGCGCCGATGCCCAGGGTCAGGCGGCCGCCGGAGATGTCGTCCAGGGAGATCAGCTCCTTGGCGAGCGTCACCGGGTGCCGGAAGTTCGGCGAGGTCACGAGGGTGCCCAGGCGCAGCCGCTCGGTCACGGCGGCAGCGGCCGTGAGCGTGGGGAGCGCACCGAACCAGGGGCCGTCCCGGAAGGTGCGCCACGACAGGTGGTCGTAGGTGAAGGCCGTGTGGAATCCGAGCTCGTCGGCCCGCTGCCACGCCGAACGGCCGCCCTCGTGCCAGCGGACGTGCGGAAGGATGACGGTGCTCAGGCGCAGACTCATGCGTCAGAGCCTAAGCGGAGGCAACATGTGCGCTCGCTGTCCCCGCGTGCCTCGATGCCGCTCAGTGCGGCTCGGGGAACCGCAGGTACTCGGGCGGTACGGACTCCGTCAGCCACACCCCGTTGTCACTGACGCGGAACAGGTGGCCGTCGCGGTGCAAGGAGCCGGCGTCCACGGAGAGCACGACGGGACGGCCGCGGCGGGCGCCGACGCGGGTCGCGGTCCCGCGGTCGGGCGAGAGGTGCACGTCGTGGCGGTTCATCGGGCGGAGCCCCTGCACCCGGATGCCGTCCACGTTGCGGGCCACGGTCCCGTGGTAGAGGCACGGCGGTGGTGCCACCGGGGACAGACCGAGGTCCACCCGCACGGTGTGCCCCTGGCTGGCGCGTATCCGGGTGCCTTCGACGGCGAAGCGCCGCTTGTCATTGACGGTGACCACATGGTCGAGTTCGGCCCTCGTGAACCGGAAGCCGTGCGAGGCGGCCGCCTCGATGAGCGCGTCGATCTCGGTCCAGCCACCGGAGTCGAGCGTGAGTCCGATCCGTTCGGGCTGGTGCCGCAGGTGTTTCGCCAGGTACTTCGACACCTTGATGACGCGCCGTTCGTCCATCCCGCCAGCGTGTCGGAGAGACACAAGTCACGCACGCCATTTTTATTTCGACGTTTGATCCACAGGTGCAGGAGGTTGTCCACAGGCAAAGCGGCCGGACCTGTGGACAACCAGCCTGTCAGGCACGGTGGTTCGCCGCATCGGGTCGGCGAGCGGCGGATCCGGAAGGACGTGGCCGGACGGAGGGCGGGTGAACGTGCGGTCGGGATACCCGGGCGGAAGCCCGTCGGTCACTGCGACCACGGGTGGACCCCTACGGGCCCGTAATACTCGAGGGGGAGCCGTGAACAGCTCTGCGGGGTGACGACCGCTGTGGTCCACGCCACTAGCGTCGTAGGCGTGACTGTGATCGCGACCGAAAGCCTGAGCAAGCGGTTCCCCAAGGTGACCGCGCTTGACCGGCTCTCCGTGGACGTCGGGCCCGGTGTGACGGGACTCGTCGGTGCCAACGGAGCCGGCAAGTCCACGTTGATCAAGATCCTGCTGGGTCTCTCCCCCGCCACCGAGGGCCGCGCCGAGGTGCTCGGACTCGACGTCGCCACCAAGGGCGGCGCCATCCGCGAGCGGGTCGGCTACATGCCCGAGCACGACTGCCTGCCGCCCGACGTCTCGGCCACCGAGTTCGTCGTGCACATGGCGCGCATGTCGGGGCTCCCGCCGACCGCGGCGCGCGAGCGCACGGCGGACACCCTGCGCCACGTCGGCCTGTACGAGGAGCGCTACCGCCCCATCGGCGGCTACTCGACCGGTATGAAGCAGCGGGTGAAGCTGGCCCAGGCGCTGGTCCACGACCCGCAGCTGGTCTTCCTCGACGAGCCGACCAACGGCCTCGACCCGGTCGGCCGCGACGAGATGCTCGGTCTGATCCGCCGCATCCACACCGACTTCGGCATCTCCGTCCTCGTCACCTCCCACCTCCTGGGCGAACTGGAACGCACCTGCGACCACGTGGTCGTCGTCGACGGCGGCAAACTGCTGCGCTCCAGCTCCACCCGGGACTTCACCCAGATCACGACCACCCTCGCCATCGAGGTCACGGACACCGACGAGCACCCCGACGGCACGCGGGCCCTGCGGGAAGCGCTCCACGCGCGCGGAGCGGAGACCCACACGGGCGGCACACTGCCCGGCGCCGGGCACATCCTGCTGCTCACCGCACAGGGCGAGGAGACGTACGACCTGGTACGCGACACGGTCGCCGAGCTGGGCCTCGGCCTGGTGCGCATGGAGCAGCGCAGGCATCAGATAGCCGAGGTCTTCCAGGACAGCGACGAGCAGACGGACACCCAGGACGTACGGAAGGAGGCGGCCGGCCATGACGGTTGAGCAGCCCCCGGCACAGGCCGCGGCCCCCGTGGCAGCGGGCCCCGCCCCGCGCGCGGGCGAGCAGACCCGCATCCACAACATCGGCTACCGCGGCTACGACGGTCCCCGCCTGGGCCGTTCCTACGCCCGCCGCTCCCTCTACTCGCAGTCCCTGCGCGGTGCGTACGGGCTGGGCCGCTCGGCGAAGTCCAAGGTGCTGCCGATGCTGCTCTTCGTGGTGATGTGCCTGCCCGCCGGGATCATGGTGGCGGTCGCCGTCGCCACCAAGGCGAACGACCTGCCCGTCGACTACACGAGGTACGCGATCGTCATGCAGGCCGTCATCGGCCTGTACGTCGCCGCGCAGGCACCGCAGTCCGTCTCACGCGACCTGCGCTTCAAGACCGTTCCCCTGTACTTCTCACGCCCCATCGAGACCGTCGACTACGTGCGCGCGAAGTTCGCGGCGCTGGCTTCGGCCCTGTTCATCCTGACCGCCGCACCGCTGCTCGTGCTGTACGTGGGCGCGCTGCTGGCCGAGCTCGACTTCACCGACCAGACAACGGGATTCGCACAGGGACTGGTCTCCGTGGCACTGCTTTCGCTCCTGTTCGCCGGGATAGGCCTGGTCATCTCGGCGGTCACCCCGCGTCGCGGCTTCGGCGTCGCGGCCGTCATCGCCGCCCTGACCATCTCCTACGGGGCCGTGTCGACCCTCCAGGGCATCGCCTTCGCCCAGGACAGCACGGGGACCGTCCCGTGGCTCGGCCTGTTCTCGCCCATCACGCTCATCGACGGGGTGCAGACCGCGTTCCTCGGCGCGAGCTCCGCCTTCCCCGGCGGATACGGCCCCTCCGCCGGCCAGGGTGCCCTCTTCGTCCTCGTCACCCTGGGCGCCATCGCCGGCTGCTACGCCCTGCTGATGCGCCGCTACCGGAAGGTCGGACTGTGACCGAGCTCTCCATCGACCACGTCTCACGCTGGTTCGGCAACGTGGTCGCCGTCAACGACATCACGATGACCATCGGCCCCGGCGTCACCGGCCTGCTCGGCCCGAACGGCGCCGGCAAGTCCACGCTGATCAACATGATGGGCGGCTTCCTGGCTCCCTCCACGGGCACCGTCACGCTCGACGGCCGGCCGGTGTGGGGGAACGAGCAGATCTACCGGCACATCGGCATCGTCCCCGAGCGGGAGGCGATGTACGACTTCCTCACCGGCCGTGAGTTCGTCCTCGCCAACGCCGAACTGCACGGTCTCGGGGAGAAGGCCGCACAGCGGGCGCTCGCCACGGTGGAGATGGAGTACGCGCAGGACCGCAAGGTGTCGACGTACTCCAAGGGCATGCGCCAGCGGGTGAAGATGGCCTCGGCACTCGTGCACGAGCCGTCCCTGCTGCTGCTCGACGAGCCCTTCAACGGCATGGACCCGCGCCAGCGGATGCAGCTCATGGACCTGCTGCGGCGCATGGGGGACGAGGGCCGCACGGTGCTGTTCTCCTCGCACATCCTCGAAGAGGTCGAGCAGCTCGCCTCCCACATCGAGGTGATCGTCGCCGGACGGCACGCGGCGAGCGGTGACTTCCGGCGCATCCGCCGGCTGATGACCGACCGGCCGCACCGCTACCTCGTGCGCTCCAGCGACGACCGCGCGCTCGCGGCCGCCCTGATCGCGGACCCGTCGACGGCGGGCATCGAGGTCGACGTCGCCGAGGGCGCGCTGCGCATCCAGGCGGTGGACTTCGGCCGGTTCACGGCCCTGCTGCCGCGGGTGGCCCGGGACAACGGCATCCGCCTGCTGACGGTCTCGCCGTCGGACGAGTCCCTCGAGTCCGTGTTCTCGTATCTGGTCGCGGCGTAGGAGGCCGAAGATGTACGACCCCACAGTCGCCCGGCTCACCTACCGGGGCCTGCTCGGCCGCCGCCGGGCCCTCATCCTGGGCGCGCTGCCCGTCCTGCTGATCGTGATCTCGCTGGCCGTGCGCCAGTTCAGCGGGGCCGACGACCAGGTGGCCGCCGACGTGCTCGGCGGGTTCGCGCTCGCCACGATGGTGCCCATCATCGGCGTCATCGCGGGGACCGGCGCGATCGGACCCGAGATAGACGACGGCTCGGTGGTGTACCTGCTGTCCAAGCCGGTGAAGCGGCCGACCATCATCTTCACCAAGCTGATCGTGGCGATCGCCGTGACCATGGTGTTCTCGGCGGTCCCGACGCTCGTCGCGGGCCTGATCATGAACGGCAACGGCCAGCAGATAGCGGTCGCCTACACGGTGGCGGCGCTGGTCGCGTCGATCGCGTACGCCGCGATCTTCCTGCTCCTGGGGACGGTGACCCGGCACGCCGTCGTCTTCGGGCTGGTCTACGCGCTGGTCTGGGAGGCGCTCTTCGGGTCCCTGGTGGCCGGTGCGCGCACCCTCAGCGTCCAGCAGTGGGCCCTCGCGGTCGCCCAGAAGGTAGCGGGCGGCGACCTCGTCACCTCGGACGTGAGCCTGACCACCGCGGTGATCCTCCTGGCGGCGGTCACCGCGGGAGCGACCTGGTACGCCGGCCAGAAGTTGCGCCGGCTGACGCTGGCCGGGGAGGAGTGACGGCGCCGCGCGCGACGCGGCAGTGACCTCTCACGCGCGGTGCCCCTGAGGACCCGCGTGTGAGGGGTCGCCTCGCAGGCTCTTCCCGGTCCTGACGATGACTTCACAGCGGCGTGGGCACACTGGGTAAAAGGAAAGCAAAGCTGGGAGGAACGGAATGGCTTCCGAGGAACGGGAGGACGAGGTGCGCGGGACCCCTTCCTCCAGGGGCGGCGGCGGGGCCGGTGACGCCTGGGACGACGTCGTGCTGGACGAGGACTTCATACGGTCCGCGGAGAGCTCCGAACAGTCCGGGCGGGCCCGCATGCTCGCGGCCCGCTGGCGCGGCCGGGAGCCCGAGCCCCAGCCCTGGCGGTCCGACGAGCCGCCCGCGGGCTGGTTCTTCAGCAAGGCCCGCAGACGGAAGTGGCGGCGGCGGTAGTCGTACCGTGCGGGGCCTTCACCCGTGACGGTCGTCCGCCCCGCAATTAATCGGTGGCGTCCGCCCAAGGGCCCGGGCACAGTGGTTACGTCCCCGGACGCCGGATTTGATCCGGTGTCGTGTACTGGGAGCGGGGCCCGCGCCGACCTGCGCCGGGCTCCTTGCGGGACAGCCCGCGGTCGGCTCCGGAGTGCTGCTGCTCAGTGGAGCCGGCCCTGCTCGGGGAGCTGTCCGGGGCGGCCGCTTCGAGCGCGCGATCCCGCGCGGGCCGCCCACCCGGTCGCTGCCGCCACGGCCCGGCGGGCCCTGGGTCCGCCGGTCGGGTGGGGTTCTGTGCTGTCTGTCCGACCGGGGCCGGGCGGACAGACAGCACGTCCGGTGCCCGGCCCCTCCTACCGGCCCGTCAGGCCTGGCCCGCGGCGGCGCGGTCGCGGGCGGTGCCGTCGAGCAGCTTCTCCAGCACGACCGCGATGCCGTCCTGGTCGTTCGAGGACGTCACCTCGTCGGCCACGTCCTTGAGCTCCGCGTGGGCGTTGGACATGGCCACGCCGTGCGCGGCCCAGGCGAACATGGGGACGTCGTTGGGCATGTCACCGAAGGCGATGGTGTCGGCGGCACGGTGGCCGAGGCGGCGCGCGGCCAGGGACAGCCCCGTGGCCTTGGTGAGCCCGAGGGGGAGGATCTCGACTATGCCCTCGCCGGCCATCACGACTCCGACGAGACCACCCGCGACCCGGCGGGACACCTCGGCGAGCTCGTCGTCGGAGAGGGTGGGGTGCTGGACGTACACCTTGCTCAGCGGCGCGGACCAGATGTCCGTCGCGTCCGTGATCGGCTGGTACGGCAGCGGGCCGTCATGGAGCCGGTACCCCTCTCCGACCAGCACCTCGCCGTCCAGACCGTCGCGGGCCACGGCCAGCAGCAGCGGGCCGACCTCCGCCTCGATCTTGGCCAGGGCGAGCGTCGCGAGCTGACGGTCCAGGGTCACCGAGGTCAGCAGGCGGTCCTCCCCGGCGTGGTACACCTGCGCGCCCTGGCCGCAGACCGCGAGGCCCTGGTAGCCGAGGTCCTCGAGTATGTACTTCGTCCAGGGCACCCCGCGGCCCGTGACCACGATGTGCGCGGCGCCCGCCGCCGTGGCGGCGGCGAGCGCGGCGCGGGTGCGCTCCGAGACGGTGCCGTCGGAGCGCAGAAGCGTTCCGTCGAGGTCCGTGGCGATCAGTCGGTAGGGAAGGTGCGGTGTGGTGGCCCCGGTCACTTGGCCACCGGCTCCAGCACCTCTCGACCACCCAGGTAGGGGCGCAGCACCTCGGGCACCCGGACGGAACCGTCGGCCTGCTGGTGGTTCTCCAGGAGGGCGACGATCGTGCGCGGTACGGCGCACAGCGTGCCGTTCAGCGTGGCCAGGGGCTTGACCTGCTTGCCGTCGCGCATGCGGATCTGCAGGCGGCGGGACTGGAACTCCGTGCAGTCCGACGTCGACGTGAGCTCGCGGTACTTGCCCTGGGTCGGGATCCACGCCTCGCAGTCGAACTTGCGGGAGGCCGAGGAGCCCAGGTCACCGGTGGCCACGTCGATCACCCGGAACGGCAGCTCCAGCGACGTCAGCCACTGCTTCTCCCACTCCAGCAGGCGCTGGTGCTCCGCCTGGGAGTCCTCCGGGTCGACGTACGAGAACATCTCGACCTTGTCGAACTGGTGGACGCGGAAGATGCCCTTGGTGTCCTTGCCGTGCGAGCCGGCCTCACGGCGGAAGCACGGGGAGAAGCCCGCGTAGCGCAGCGGCAGCCGGTCGGCGTCGATGATCTCGTCCATGTGGTACGCGGCGAGGGCCACCTCGGAGGTGCCGACCAGGTAGAGGTCGTCCTTGTCGAGGTGGTACACGTCCTGTGCCGCCTGGCCGAGGAAGCCGGTACCGGCCATCGACTGCGGCCGGACCAGCGCGGGGGTCAGCATCGGGGTGAAGCCGGCCGCGGTGGCCTGTGCGATCGCCGCGTTCACCAGGGCGAGCTCGAGGAGGGCGCCCACGCCGGTGAGGAAGTAGAAGCGCGAGCCGGAGACCTTGGCGCCGCGCTCGACGTCGATCGCGCCGAGGGTCTGGCCCAGCTCCAGGTGGTCCTTGGGCTCGAAGCCCTCGGCGGTGAAGTCGCGGATCTCGCCGTGCGTCTCCAGCGTGACGAAGTCCTCCTCGCCGCCGACGGGCACGTCGGGGTGGACGAGGTTGCCCAGCCGGAGCAGGAGCTCCTGGGTCTCGGCCGCGGCCGCGTCCCGGTCGGCGTCGGCCGCCTTCACGTCGGCGGCCAGCCGGCTCGCCTTCCCCAGCAGTTCCGCCTTCTCGTCGCCCGACGCCTTGGGGATCAGCTTGCCGAGCGCCTTCTGCTCGGAGCGGAGTTCGTCGAAGCGGACGCCGGACGACCTGCGCCGCTCGTCGGCGGAGAGGAGGGAGTCGACGAGCGCGACGTCCTCTCCACGGGCACGCTGGGATGCGCGCACACGGTCGGGGTCCTCACGGAGCAGGCGAAGGTCAATCACCCCTCAAGGCTACCGGTGCGTGCCTCGGACCCTCGACCGGGAATTCCTCCCGTCACGTTTATCGGCCTTTGCCGGAATCGGACAGGGCCGGGTCAGGTCAAGGAGAGGAGTTTCGCTCCCCCGGAAAGGATCACTCCCATGCCGTCACATTGACCGGACTGCCGTGCAGGGGACGAGATTTGACGCCCGGCTGTCCACAGGAGTCCACAGCTTCAGGGAGTTATCCACAGGCTGTGCGAAAGATCTGTGGACTTCGGTGACGGCGGTCCCGGGGCGGGGTGCGGAGCGCGGGATTCCCGGTTCGAACCGCCTCGGCATCCACTTTCGGTGGAATTGAGTCGCCCCAAAGGATTGCTGAAGGGAAACGGGTGGACGAAGGGTGATGAGAGCGACCATGGCTGCACTTGGGGGCCGTGAGGCGATTTGTCGATGGAGTAACGCTTTGTTGTCGACTTGTCCCCAGGTCGAGAAGGTCACCTGTGGATAACTTCTGTGGAAAGCGAAAATCACCAGGTAGCACCGGCGCTCGGTCCTCGTGCACAACCGGGCGGGCCCGGAACGGCTGCCCCGCTAGAAGCGGCCGTCCTGGCAGCGGGCCACCCAGTCGGCCGCGGTGACGAACTCCGCGTCGGACGTTCCCGGGAGCGGCGCGCGTACCCCCTTCTCGACGTCCGCGCGCGGGTACGACCCCAGGTAGCGCACCTCCAGGGAGACCCGCTTGAGCCCCATCAGCGCCTCGGCCACGCGCCGGTCGGAGATGTGGCCCTCGGCGTCTATGGCGAAGCAGTAGTTCCCGATGCCCTGGCCGGTCGGACGGGACTGCAGCAGCATCAGGTTGACGCCCCGTACGGCGAACTCGTCCAGCAGGTCGCGCAGCCCGCCGGGGTGGTCGTCGCGCTGCCAGACGACCACCGAGGTCTTGTCCGCGCCCGTGGGAGCCGCGGGCCGGGCGGGCCGGCCGACGAGCACGAACCGGGTCTGGGCGTTCTCCGCGTCGTGGATGCCGGTCTGCAGGGCTTCGAGGCCGTAGGTGGCGGCCGCGAACTCCCCCGCGAAGGCCGCGTCGTAACGGCCCTCCTGCACCAGCCGGGCGCCGTCCGCGTTCGAGGCGGCCGACTCCCAGACGACGTCGGGCGGCAGGTTGGCCTTCATCCAGTTGCGCACCTGGGGCTGGGCGGCCGGGTGCGCGGAGACCGTCTTGATGTCCGACATCGCGGTGCCGGGACGGACCAGCAGCGCGAAGGTGATCGAGAGGAGCACCTCCCGGTAGATCATCAGGGGGGCGCCCGCGACCAGTTCGTCGAGGGTGGTGGTGATGCCGCCCTCGACGGAGTTCTCGATCGGTACGAACGCGGCCTCGGCGTCACCCTGGCGGACGGCGTCGAGCGCGGCGGGCACGGACACCATGGGGACGAGTTCCCGCGTCGCGGCCTCCGGCAGCGTGCGCAGGGCGACCTCGGTGAAGGTGCCCTCGGGGCCGAGGTACACGTAGCTGGCTGGCATGGCCTCACCCTAATGGGCCGCCTGCGGCCAGGCGCACGCTTCCCGTCTTCACCACCCCGAGGAGCTACTCACGTCCCGGAACCCCGCCCGCGCGCCCCCGAGGAACGCAGGTCCCTCAACCCTCCAGCAGCCGCTGCCCCACGTACTCCCCCTCCGCGGCACCCCCCGGTACCGCGAAGAGACCGCTCGCCTCGTGGCGGATGAAGGGCGACAGGGCGTCGCCGCGGTCGAGCTTGCGCTGCACCGGGACGAAGCCGCGGAGGGGGTCGGCCTGCCAGCAGATGAACAGCAGGCCCGCGTCGGGGACCCCGTCCGCGTCGAAGCCGTCGTGGAAGGAGAAGGGGCGGCGGAGCATGGCCGCGCCGCCGTTCTGGTCGGGACGGGTGATCCGGGAGTGCGCGTTGATCGGGACGATCAGCTTCCCGTCCGCGTCGGTCTTCTCCAGGTCCGGTTCGGTCGTCTCGCCGCCACCGGTGAGGGGCGCGCCGTCGGACTTCTTCCGCCCCATGACGTCCTCCTGCTCCTTGAGGGAGAGGTTCTCCCAGTCGTCGAGAAGCATTCGGATGCGGCGTACGACGGCGTAGGAGCCGTTCGCCATCCATGCGGGCTCTCCGGCCGACGGCACGAAGATCCGCTCGTCGAAGTCGGCGTCGGTCGGTTTCGGGTTACGGGTGCCGTCGACCTGGCCCATCAGGTTGCGGGTGGTCATCGGCCGGTCGGTGGCTCCCGGAGAACGGTTGAAGCCGTTCATCTGCCACCGCACGCGTGCCGCGTCCCCCGCGTCCTTCTGGAGGGCGCGCAGGGCGTGGAAGGCGACCAAGGCGTCGTTGGCGCCGATCTGCACCCAGAGGTCGCCGTTGCTGCGTCTCTTGTCGAGCTGGTCGGAGGAGAAGTCGGGCAGTGGGTCGAGGGCGTCCGGGCGCTGCTTCTCCAGTCCGGTACGGGCGAAGAAGCTGTGCCCGAAGCCGAAGGTGACCGTGAGGGATGACGGGCCCGCGTCCCGGGTCACGTCCGTGTCGCCCTGTGCGGCGGCCTCGCCCGCCATCAGCCGGCTTGCGGTGTCCGACCAGCGCCGCAGGAGTGCGGTCGCCTCCTTGCGGCCCGCGCCCGCCGCCAGGTCGAACGCGACGAGGTGTCCGCTGGCCTGGAGGGGCGTCGTGATGCCGGGCTGGTGTTTCACGTGAAACATCACGCGGTCGGTGCCGATCGAAGTGAGGGGTGTGGCCTTGTCGGGCGTGGGGGCGGCCGCGTACCCGGCGGCCCCGCCCGCCGCCCCCAGCGCGAGTCCCGATGCTCCGGCGGTCCCCAGCAGCCGCCGTCGCGAGATCGCCCTCTTGGCGGAAGCCCCGGACGTCCCGGAAGCCCCGGAAGCCGCGGACGTCCCGGAAGTGCCGGACGTCGCGGGTGTGGACTGGTCAGGCATGGTGTGGTTCAGCCGATCTTCGCGTTCTTGTTGACGGTCACCTGGTCGATGTCGGACGTCCGCACCGTCACCGCGATCTCCCAGTCGCCCGCCATCGGGATCTGCACCCCGTTCGCCGACCAGTGGCCGGTGGCGATGTGGTCGGGGACCACGGGCAGCGGGCCGACGTTCTTCTCCTCGAGCGTGAGGGCGATCTTCACCTCAGGTATGTCGAAGGCCTTGCCGTCGGGACGCTGCACGTAGACGTGCATGTCGTTGCCGCCCACACGCGCCGGGTCGAGATCGACGCGCACGACCCCCTCGCCGCCCTGGCCTCCCGTGTCGAACGGCATGTCCAGGGAGAGGACCCCGGCCTGCCCGGCCGTGTCGGACTGCTGGGTGCCGGACGTGGCCGCCTTTGCCTCCTCCTCCGTGCGTCCGGGCTCGGTCGCCGTCAGGACGGTCGTCACGGCCAGCAGGACGACGGCCACGCCCGCCTCGGCGAACACGGACCGGCGTAGTCCCGTGCGGCTCGGGTCGGCGTCCCTGATCCGCTTGGCGCGCGTGGCGGCCATGGCGGCCTGCTGCCGGGCGAGCTGTGCGGCGCGTCGGCTGTCACCCGCGGTCGAGGCCGTCGCGGTCGAGGCCGTGGCGACGGACTGCTTCCCCGGCTTCCTCGCGGTGACCGAACCGCCCGCGGTCTTCCCGGACGCACCGTCCTTGCCGTCTCCGCCGTCCCCGCTGCTCCCGCCTTCTCCGGCCCGGCCAGCCGGGGCGGCCGGGGCGGCCGGAGTCTCGGCCAGCCGGGCGGTCCAGCGGCGGGAGAACGCGGCGATGCCCAGGAGCACCGCCACGAGCCCGATCTTCACCAGCAGCAGCTGCCCGTACGCCGTACCGGTCAGCGCCGACCAGGAGCCGACCTGCCGCCAGGACTGGTAGAGGCCGGTCGCGGCGAGCACGAGCACGCTGCCGAACGCGATGCGCGAGAAGCGCCGCACCGCCCGGGTCTCGACCGGTGTGTCCGCGGGCGCCCGGAAGAGGGCCAGGAGCAGCGCGGCCAGTCCGCCCAGCCAGACGCCGACCGCCAGCAGGTGGAGCACGTCGACGGGCATCGCGATGCCGGCCTGGATCCCCGTGGAGGCGTGCTCGGCCATGGCCCAGCTCGCGGCCAGCCCCACCGCCACGACGCCGCCGCCGATCGCGAGCCCGAAGGTGAGGTCTCCCCGCTCGGAGTCGTCCGCACCGCTCCCGCGATAGGCGTCGGTGCCGACGTCCGTGTCGCCGTCCGCGTCGGACGGGGCATCGCCCCCGCCCTCGTCCCGCCGTGCGTACGCTCCGAACAGCAGCGCGATGAACAGCGCCGCCGCCGCGAGCAGCAGCAGCCGGGACATCAGTGCCGCGCCCGTCTTGGTCTGCAGTACGTCACCCAGCAGGCTCAGGTCGAATACGTCGCCGATCTTCCCCGAGCCGGTGAACGAGCCCCGTAGGAGGAGCATCGCGAGGGTGGCCGCGGTCAGGGTGAGCCATCCGGCGACCACCAGCCGCTGCACGGGCCGTACTCCGGCACCGCGTGGCCAGCAGGCCAGTACGAAGGCCGCACCGCCGACGAGGACGGTGAAACCGGCGTACGCGGCATAGCGGGCGAAGCCGTAGAGTCCGCCGACGAGACCGCCGCCCGCCTCCTGCTCGGGTACCACGGCCGCCGTTTCGGAGGGTGCCCCCACGGAGAACGTGAAGGCTCCCGATACGGGGTGGCTGTCCGCCGAGACCACCTGGTAGGTGACGGTGAACGTGCCGTCGGGGAGCCCCGCGTGCAGGTCCACGGCGTAGGTGTTGCCGCCCAGGTCGGACGTCGTGCCGGTGTCGACCTGCTCACCCTTGGGGTCGTACACGCGCACCGCGCCGTCGGACAGCGCGACGGCCTCGGAGAAGGTGAGCGACACCTGTGCCGGGGCCTCCTCGACCACCGCGCCCTGTTGTGGGTCGCTGCCGGTCAGGGCGGCGTGCGCGGAGGCCGGCCCGGCACCGGCGAGGAGGCCGCCGAGCACGGCGACGAACAGCAGCAACAGCGTCCGGACGCGGGGAGCGGCGGCCTGCCGCGCGGGACTCGACGGCCTCAACGGTGTTCCCTCCCTCAGTGGTGCGACGACGGGGATGACGACGAGGGCAATGATGACGACGAGGACGACATCTCGTCCGTCGTCGGCTGGTAGGTGGCGGACTTCACCGGCATCTCGACCGTGACGGAGCCGGCCTCGGCGAAGCGCAGCTCCACGGAGACGGTCTCGCCTTCGGCCGGCTTGCGTTCGAGCTTCTCGAACATCAGGTGCATCCCGCCACTCTCGAAGACGAGCGTGCCGTGGGCGGGGATCTCGCGATCCTCGCCGCCGGCGCTCTCCATCGTCTGTCCGGACGTCTTGTGGATGGTGACGTCCTCGGCGATGTCGCTGGTGGCGGACTGCAGGGTGTCGGAACGGTCGCTGTCGTTCTCGATGACCAGGTAGCCGGCGGCCATGGCGTCGGTCACCGGCTGGGGCATGTAGGCGGAGCGCACCCGCAGCTCGCCGTCGCCCTGGTCGCCGCCGCCGGTCCCGCTGTCGCCGCCGCAGCCCGTCAGGGTCAGGCCGGCCGCGAGGACCAGGGCGCCGAGGGAGAGCGCGTGACGCCTCACGGCTTCGCTCCCTCGAGGAGCTTCGGCAGGTCCTGCGTGTAGTCGTCCACGGTCGCGTCCTCCCCGTAGAGCACGTAGCCCCCGTCGGTCTTCGGCGAGAACGCGATGACCTGGGTGCCGTGCATGGAGGTGACCTCGCCGTCCGCGTCCTTCGTCGGCGGGTCGATGGTGATGCCGAGGGTGCGGGCGCCGGCCTGGATCGTGTCGAAGTCGCCGGTCAGACCCACGACATCGGAGTCGATGCCCTGCAGCCACTCGCCGAGCGCCTCCGGGGTGTCGCGCTCCGGGTCGGTGGTGACGAACACGATGCGCAGCTGCTCCAACTGCGCGGCGGAGAGCTCCTTCGCGACCTCCTTCTTGGCGACGGCGAGGTTGTTCATCGTCAGCGGGCAGACGTCGGGGCAGTTGGTGTAGCCGAAGTAGACCAGTGTCGGCTTGCCCTCGGTCTCGGCACGGAGATCGTACGACTCACCCTTGGTGTCCGTGAGGACCAGATCCGGCTTCTCGAACGGCTTGTCGAGCACCGTGGCCGCCTTGGCCGACGCGGAGTCGGCGGAGATCTCGGCGAGGGGCGCGCTCGCGTCGTCCCCGCCGCCACCGCCGCAGCCGGAGAGGGTGAGGACGGCGGCCGCCAGCAGTGCCGCCGCGTACGTCTTCTTGGTGCTCTTGGCGCTCGCGGTGAGCTTCGAGCTGTTGGTGTGCATAGAGAAATGTCCCAGATGTTCGAGCTCCGGCGCGCACCGGGGCCGTACGGCAGGAAGGAGCCGTACGGCCTCCGTCACGCGCCGAAGACGGGTGAGAGGCTCAGGCGTTGGTGCGCCGGCGGCCGGCCAGCACCCCGTACGCCACGCCCGCGGCGCCGACGACGATGCCCACGATGCCCAGGACGCGGGCCGTGGTGTCGCTGGTGTCGCCGGACCCGGCGGCCTGGTCGGAGGAGTCGGCGGAGGCGGCCTCGGCGTCATCGGCGCGGTCCGCGTCGTCGGAGTCCGCGGCGGACGAACCGTGGTGGTCGTCGCCCGCGGCGGACAGCTCCAGCACCGGAGCCGGGTAGTCGGGCTCCTCCCCGCCGTCCTGCGGCACCTCGATCCAGCGGACGACCTCCTTGTTGGAGTACGTCTGGAGGGCCTTGAAGACGAGTTCGTCGGAGTCCTCGGGGAGCTGGCCGACGGAGAGCGGGAACTTCTGGAAGAAGCCCGGCTCGATGCCCTTGCCGGAGGCGGTCCAGGTGACCTTGGAGACGGCCTCGTCGATCTTCTCGCCGTGCAGTTCGACCGGCTCGTCGAGCTTGGACCTGGTGATCTCGACGTCCCAGCCGGCGACGGGCTGCGGCTGCACCGAGGCGAGCGGGTGGTCGGTCGGGAAGCTGATCTCCAGCTTGGTGGTCGAGGCGTTGTCGCGTTCGTTCGGCACCTTGAAGTTGACCGTCGCGTAGCCGCCCTGGGCGGCGGTGCCCTCCGGCTGCACGCTGACGTGGGCGAACGCGGGCGAGGACAGGACGACGACGGCCGAGGCGGCGAGGGCGCCGGCGGTGGCGATACGGGAAGCCTTCATGGCAGCTGACACTCCACAGTGAGTGATGGTCCGGTGAGAAGTCGGGCGCGTACCACGATGCCGTCGGGGACGGCGCGGAGGTCCCGAACGTCGAAAACGACCGTTACGTCGAGGGTGACGGGGGACGTGGGCGACGCCGGGAACGACAGGCACGCGCGCGTGCCGCCCGACTTCACGGCGCCGCTTGCTCCACGGAGGGATGCGGAGCGGCGTGTCGTGTCAGGCGGCGAGGGCGAGGGCGGTGCCGTGGGAGGGCGGGCCGCGCCGGACCACCGTGTGCTGGAGGGTGGCCGTCCGCGGAGCCGGCTGTGCCTCGTCCGCGGTGCGCACCACCCGGGGCGCGGGACCGGTGGCGCCCGTCGGCCCCGACAGCAGGGCCCGCACCAGGGCGAGGGCGCCGCGCAGGGACCGTACGACGGACGCGTCGGCGGAGAGCCGCGCGATCCGCAGGAGCGCCAGGTCACCGTGGCGCAGCACCCACCCGGCCACGACGGCCGCGAGGAGGTGGCCCAGCATCATGGGCAGGGACGGCAGGAGGGAGGCCGTGGGACCCGCGGCCGTCGACATGGCGTCCGCGGGGTGGTGCCCGGCGTGTGCCGTGTGCGGGGCGAGCCCCGCGTCGACGAGGACGCGCCGGGCCTGGGCCGGGCTGATGACGGCCGCCCCGCACACCAGGCGCGCGGCGCGTTCGACGAGGGCGGCGTCCACGGCCTCGGCGGTGTGCGCCGCGGTGGCCGTGCCGTGCTGGCCGAACCCGAACAGCGCGTGCAGCGCCAGCTGGCCGAGCGTCAGCAGTCCCGCGATGCCCGCCAGCGAGCGTTCCCGCCCGGCGAGCGGGGCGGCGACGGCGAGGACGGCGACGAATCCCACGCCCAGGCTCCACAACGGGATCGTGGCGCAGGAGGCGAGCGCATGACCTGCCGCGGCCAGCACGACGCACACCGCGGCGAACACCGCGGCCCGCAGCATCCGGAGCTCGGCTCCGGAGCGCGCCGTGCACTGGTGGAGGGCAGTCATGGCGCACTCATCATCGCACTGGCCTTAACCGCCCCATACGGCAGGTCCACACGCTTACATACGGGCGGGAAGCGGGCGTACGTTCATCTCCTCACCGCACGAGCTGTCCGAGCTGGGTTCTGAGGGGGACACAGACAGTGGCAGGAGCGGAAGGGGTGTGGGGACCGGCAGGCGGCGACGGGCCGAGGGGGACGACGGGGCGGGGGCCGGCGGAACCACCGAGGGGCCGCCGTCGGTCCGGTGGCCGCTCGTGCGGAGGTACGACCCCGCATACACCGGTTCACGGGGGCGGCGCACCCGCCGTATGGGCGTCATCACGCGCTCCACGGGCTTATACAGCTCTGGGCAGGGCAATACGTATCGGTATGTCGAGCCGCGGCCGGGAGGCTGGAGCATGAGCATCTGGTGGTCACTCCAACTTCGGCGGGAAGCCGCCAGTGTGCCGCTGGCCCGAAGGCTGCTGATCGGCACCATGGAGACCGCGGGGGTGGACCCGGACGTCTCCTACGACCTGTCCGTCGCCCTCAGCGAGGCCTGTGCCAACGCCGTCGAGCACGGTGGGGCCGCGTCGGGCACCCCGTCCGAGGCGTACCGGGTCACCGCGTACCTGGACGGCGAGAAGTGCCGTATCGAAGTCGCCGACTCGGGCCCCGGATTCCCCGCGGGACGGAGCCGTCCGGTGATCCGCCCGGCCCGCACCGACGCCGAGCACGGCCGCGGCCTGTGCCTCATCGAGGAACTCGCCGACCACGTGCACATCGGCAACAAACCGGGCCGCAGCGGCGCCGTGGTGAGCTTCGACAAGATCCTCAAGTGGCGTGAGGGTGCTCCGCTGATGGCGGTGTAGTGCCCGTGGCGTCGCGGGGCACGGGGAGCCGTCCTGGCGGGTCGGACACGGCCGCGGCGGACGCACCGGCCGCAGCCGGGCCGCTTCAGCGTCCGCCCGCCGTTGCCTCCACCACCTTGCCCAGCACCCTCAGGGCCTCCGGGTAGACCCGCTCGCGGGGCGTCCCGAACCCGATGACCAGTCCCTGCGGGCGGCCCTCGCCGGGCGTGTGCCAGTGGTCCCCGAGGCGCCCGACCGCGAGTCCTTGCGCCTCGGCGCCCGCCAGCACCGCGGCCTCGTCCGGTACGTCGACGAGCGCGTGCAGCCCCGCCGCGACGCCCCGTACGTCCCGCCCCGGGCCCAGCAGGTCCGACAACTGGTCGCGGCGACGCCGGTAGCGGAGCCGGCAGGCCCGGACGTGCCGGTCGTACGCACGGCTGGTGACCATCTCAGCGAGCGCCAGCTGGCCCATCGACTCGGTGTGGTGGTCGCTGTGCAGCTTGGCGTCCGCGACGGCGTCGACGAGGTGCGGCGGCAGCACCATCCAGCCCAGACGCAGTGCGGGACCGAGCGTCTTGGAGGCGGTGCCCAGGTAGACGACGTGGTCCGGCGCCATGCCCTGGAGGGCGCTCAGCGGCTGCCGGTCGTAGCGGAACTCCCCGTCGTAGTCGTCCTCGACGATCAGCCCGTCGTGCGTGCGCGCCCAGTCGGTGAGCGCCCGGCGTCGCGCGGGGTGCAGGGCGGCACCGGTCGGGTACTGGTGGGCGGGGGTGACCACGACGGCCGCCGGACTGCCCAGGCCGTCGACGCACGCACCGCGTCCGTCCACCGGGACCGGGAGGACCGACCCGCCGTTGCGGCGGACGACGTCCCGGTGGAACGGCATGCCGGGGTCCTCCATGGCGACCGCCCCGCCGTCCAGCACGCGCGTGAGCAGGGCCAGGCCCTGGACGTACCCGGAGGTGATCACGATCCGCCCGGGCGGCGCGATCACCCCGCGGGCCCGCCCCAGATAGCCCGACAACGCCGTCCGCAGCTCGATGCGGCCCCGCGGATCCCCGTAGTCGTACGCCAGTGGGGGCGCCGCGGCGGCCGCGCGCCGCATCGCCCGCAGCCAGGCCGCCGTCGGGAACGCGCCCACGTCGGGACTGCCGGGCCGCAGGTCCAGTCGGGGTGCACGCGCGCGTGCGTCGTCGACGGCCGGTGACAGGGCGTGCGCGGGGAGCGGTGCCACCTCGGTGCCCGACCCCTGACGTGCCGTCAGATACCCCTCGGCGACCAGTTGGTCGTACGCGGCCTTGGCGGTGCCCCGGGACATGCCGAGGTCCGCGGCGAGGCGCCGGGTCGCGGGTAACCGGGTGCCCGGAGCCAGCCGTCCCGCCCGCACGGCGTCCCGGAGCACGCGCTCCAGCCCCGTCCTGCGCCCCGTGGCCGCGTCCGGCTCACCGCGCAGGTCCACTCCGACGCCGGACCAGAAGTCCGCGGTGTGACCGGGTCCCCTGACCACAGAGAATCGCCCCCCTAGGCACATCAAGAACCCAAGGGGACACGTGCCACCCCGGGTACACCAGTGGCCGGGTACCCAGGAGGGCACCCGGCCACCAGTCTCGTATCAGTGTGCGAAACGCACCATAGGGCCTGGAATCAGCCTCGGTTCCTCACCGCGGGGCCGTGGCCGTCCCGGTGGGGGAGAAGGTGAGCCCGGAGACGGTCATCCCTTCAGGGACGCCATCCACGCCTCGACCTCGTCGGAGCGGCGGGGCAGGCCCGCGGAGAGGTTCCTGTTGCCGTCCTCGGTCACCAGGATGTCGTCCTCGATGCGGACGCCGACACCGCGGTACTCCTCCGGCACGGTCAGGTCGTCGGCCTGGAAGTACAGGCCCGGCTCGACGGTGAGCACCATGCCGGGCTCCAGGGTGCCCGCCACGTACGTCTCGGTGCGCGCGGCGGCGCAGTCGTGGACGTCCATGCCGAGCATGTGCCCGGTCCCGTGCAGCGTCCAGCGGCGCTGGAGGCCCAGTTCCAGGACGCGCTCGACGGGCCCCTCGACCAGGCCCCACTCGACCAGCCTCTCGGCCAGGACGCGCTGCGCGGCGTCGTGGAAGTCGCGGTACGCCGCACCCGGCTTGACCGCCGCGATACCGGCCTCCTGGGCCTCGTACACGGCGTCGTAGACCCTCTTCTGGACGTCGCTGTACGTGCCGTTGACCGGCAGCGTGCGCGTGACGTCGGCCGTGTAGTACGTGTGCGTCTCCACGCCCGCGTCCAGCAGGAGCAGGTCGCCGGAGCGCACGGGACCGTCGTTGCGCACCCAGTGCAGCGTGCAGGCGTGCGGGCCGGCGGCGGCGATGGTGCCGTAGCCGACGTCGTTGCCCTCCACGCGCGCGCGGAGGAAGAACGTGCCCTCGATGTACCGCTCGGAGGTGGCCTCGGCCTTGTCGAGGACCTTCACCACGTCCTCGAAGCCGCGCACGGTCGAGTCGACGGCCTTCTGCAGCTCGCCGATCTCGAACTCGTCCTTGACCAGCCGCGCCTCGGAGAGGTAGACCCGCAGCTCCTCGTCGCGCTCGGCGGTCACCTTGTCGTGCAGCGCGGCCTCGACGCCGGCGTCGTACCCGCGGACGACCCGGACCGGGCCGGTGGCCTCCTTGAGTGCCTCGGGCAGCTCGCGGACGTCGGCGGCCGGGATGCCGTACAGCTTCCCGGCCTCGGTGAGGGAGAGCCGGCGGCCGACCCACAGCTCGCCCTGGCCGGACAGCCAGAACTCGCCGTTCTCACGGTCGGAGCGCGGTAGGAGGTAGATCGTCGCCCGGTGCCCCTCCGCGGTGGGCTCCAGCACCAGGACGCCGTCCTCGGTCTGGTTGCCGGTGAGGTACGCGTACTCCACCGAGGCGCGGAAGGCGTACTCGGTGTCGTTCGAGCGGGTCTTGAGGTTGCCCGCGGGGACGACGAGGCGCTCGCCCGGGAAGCGCGCGGAGAGCGCGGCACGGCGGGCGGCCGTCTCGGCGGCCTGGGCGACGGGCTTCAGGTCGTGCAGCTCCGTGTCGGCCCAGCCGGACCTCATGTTTTCGGCCAGCTCGTCGGACACGCCCGGGTACAGGCCGTTCTTGCGCTGCTTGATCGGCTCTTCCGACTCGTTCTCCGGGGTCTCCGGGAGCTCGTCCGCCACGGTCATCCTCCTCGATACGGCACTGACCTCCCCATCGTACGTTCGTGCGGACGGAGGGCAGGGGGCCGGAATGCCCTGTCACGGCGGCTGCGACGGCACCGCGGCGGGCGGCGCCACGGGTGGCCGGGGAGGGCGGAACGCCCCGTCGCGCCTCCTGCCCGTCCCGGCCGGGCCGGACCCGGGTCAGTCGAAGCGTGCCGCCAGCAGCACGACGTCCTCGGTGTGGTCCTCCCCCCGCCCTCGGCCCCGTCCCTGCCCCTGTCCCGGCTCCGACCGGCCGAAAAGACACCCTCCCGCCGCCTCGTCCGGCAGCACGGTGCGCAGGACGTGGTCGGCGACCGCCCCCGGATCGGCGTGTGCCGCCCGTGGGGTGCTCGCCGCGGCGGCGTGCAGCCGGGCGAAGGCGCGGTCGACGGGATCGCCGGTGCGGCGCAGCAGCCCGTCGGTGAAGAGGAGCACGGTCTCGCCGGGTTCCACGCTCAGTTCGACGCTCGGCGCCTCCCAGCAGGCGAGCATGCCTAGGGGAGCGGACAGGGAGGTCTCCACGAACTCGGTGCGCCGCTCGCCGACGACCAGCGGCGGGCTGTGCCCGGCCCCGGCCAGTGTGATCTTGCGCAGGGCCGGTTCGCAGTACGCGAAGAGGGCGGTGGCGCAGCGGGCGGGTTCGGTGAGCCTGAGGAGCAGTTCGAGATCGGACAGGACGGCGACGGGATCTTCGCCCTCCATCACGGCGTACGCCCGCAGCGACGCCCGCAGGCGCCCCATCGCCGCGACGGCGCTCGGCCCGGACCCGGTGACGGAGCCGACGGCGAGGCCGAGCGCGGCGTCGGGGAGCGGCAGGGCGTCGTACCAGTCGCCGCCGCCGCGGGGGCCGGAGCGGTGCCGGGCGGCCAGCCGGACGCCGGCGACCCGTGGCAGCCGGGTCGGGAGCAGTTCCTCGGAGATGGTCGTCATGCACGCGCGCGTGCGCTCGAGTTCCACGATCCGGGCCAGGTGCTCGCTCGCGTAGCGGGTGTAGAGGCCGATCAGGTGCCGTTGCCGCGCGGCCGGTTCGGCGGGTTCGTCGTAGAGCCAGACGGCGGCTCCGAGGCGGCCCGCCGCCTGGGTGGCGAGCGGCAGCGTGTAGCTCGCGGCGTAACCGAGGCGGGCGGCCACCTCCCGGTGGCGGGGGTCGAGTCCGTCCTCGGCGAACAGGTCGGGCCGGGCGATCCCGGCCTCCCCGCCGTGCGGTCCGTCGAGGATCCTGCCGTACGACATGGCGGCGCGGGGGACCGTCTCCAGGTGGCCGAGATCGGCCCGTCCGAGACCGAGGCCGACGGTCGTGTCGGGGCCGAGCCCGTCGCCGGGTTCGAGGACGAGGAGGCCGCGCCGGGCACCGACGAGGGCGGCGCCGGCCCGCAGCAGTTCGTGCAGCGTGTCGGGGAGTGCGGCCGTGCGGGCGAGGCGTTCGGTGAGTTCGTGCAGCGTCGTGAGGTCGGACACCCAGCCCGCGAGCCGGTCCTGGATGACGGCACCGGGAGCGGTGCGGGGCGTGACCGCCGGGGCTTTCGGGGTGGCGGATGCCGGCGCGACAGTGTGGGCCGGTGCCGGGACGGTCGAATCGATTCCGGCCACTTTCGGAAGGTGCGGGGCGTTCATCGCAACCGGCTTTCGGACCGGTGCATTTTACTCAATAGCATCGCAAACCCCCATGTCATTTTGCGCCGCTAGCGATGGCTCCACATGTACACGCATGTGTGAGGAGATGTCCAGCATTGTCCTGCTGGGATTGCTGGTGTCCGTGAGGCCGGTGCGTCTCTTGCGTAATAGTGAAGTTGGCTGAAAACTGTCTCAGTGAACGGCGTATTGCGGTCGACTGGCCTTGTTCGACAGAGCGTCACAGCGGTTGTGATGGGTACGTACTCGGTGAAGGCCAGCGTGGCGGGGATCGCCCGGAACCTGGTGACCGAACCGGGCGTCTTAGCCACCGACGACCGTGCCCCATCCTCCCGTGGCGGAGGCGACGAGCAATAGCGGGACGGCAAAACGCCAGGCGTCGCCACCCCCACGCCATGCCCACGCTTTTGATAGACGCAGTATGGGCGCGGACGCGGCCAACGCTCCGCCCATAGGGGTAACCCCTTGTCCGAGACAGGGGTGTGATGCGCCAGCGGGTACGCACAGTGAAGTGATCGACTCATGTTCTGACGTGGACCACACAGTGTTGCCAGGCGTGCAACGGAAAGGAACGAGCGCTCATGCGCGAGATCCTCGGAAGGCGACGCAGGCTCCTGTCCAAGCGAAACGGCGGGCGGCCCGAGATGCTGCAGCAGGCCCTGACGTTCGCGGCCGAATGGCAGTGGCCCGTGCTCCCGGGCGCGGCGCCGGACCCGGAGAGCCGGTCCCGCTGCTCATGCCCGGACCCGGAGTGCGTGGTGCCCGGAGCCCACCCCTTCGACCCCGGTCTCCTCGCGGCCACCACCGACGAGCGCATGGTGCGCTGGTGGTGGACCAACCGCCCCGCGGCCCCCGTCGTCCTGGCGACCGGAGGCGGTGCGCCCTGTGCGGTGAGCCTGCCCGCCCTGGCGGCCGCACATGCACTCGGCGCGCTCGACCGCATGGGCATGCGCCTCGGGCCGGTCGTCGCGACCCCCGCGCGCTGGTCGATCCTGGTGGCCCCGTACTCCCTGGCCGAACTGGGCGAACTGCTGTACGCCAAGGACTTCGTGCCGGGATCGCTGCGGTTCCACGGTGAGGGCGGCTACCTGGCCCTGCCCCCGTCCCGCACCGGCCTCGGCGAGGTCCGCTGGGAGCGGGCGCCGCTGCCCGGCTCCGCGGCGCCCTGGGTGCCCGATGTCGAGGCGGTCGTCGACGCGGTGATCGAGGCCCTCACTCGTACGGGTGTGAGCGCGCCCGAGATGTAGGGAAGTCGGGCGCGCGGGGGCCAGGTGTCCGTTGTGGCTCGTTATCTTCCGTTCATGCAACTTCATTCTGGGCGACACCGGGCCGCGTGGCCGCCGCACGGCGGACCCGACTCCCGGCGCCGCCGCTTGGTGGCGCTGGCCGCCGTCGTGGTGGCCGTGGCCGCCCTCCCCCTCGCCATGGCGTCCGCGGGACCCGTCGCCGACGCCGAACGCATGGCCGACCGGCTGACCGGGCGCACCGACGACAGGACCCGGTCCGACGACGACACGACCGGGGAGAACGGCCCGCGCGAAGCCGGTCCGCAGGGCGGCGGGGCGCACGGCGCGGGCGCTCCCGGAGCAGCGGAAGCCGGCGGTGACGAGCCCGCCGGCGGCCCGGACGTCGAGGCGGAACACGGCGGGACGCGGGCCGACGCGGAGCCGCCCGGGCTGCTCGACCCGGGACTCGCCACCACCGCCCGGTGCGGTGACGAACTGTCCTCCCCCGACGGCATCGAGGCGCAGACCTGTGTGCTGCGGCAGGACGAGGAGACCTGGGCGCGCGCCTACTACCGCAACGCCACCGGGAAGGAGCTCGGCGCCGTCCTCAGTTTCATGGGCCCGGACGGGCGCTCGGTACGGATGCACTGCCCGGTGGGCGCGCAGGACGAGCCGGGCGTGTGCGAGACACCCAGGGAGCACACCGAGGGCGATCCGGCCGCGTACACCGCGGTCGCCGAGTTCGCCGCCGCCGGACCCGAGGGCGGCCCGGACGCGGGGCTCGCGGGCGTCGGCCAGGGGCCGCTGCTCCTGCGTGCCGGAAGCAACTCTCCTGCGGCACACGGCGGTTGACGTCCGGGGTGGTCCCGTACAGCCGATCCCGTTCCGGGTCCGCGCATGGAAAGACCCGGTTGCTGGCGACGGGGGATGCACCAGCAACCGGGCTACTCGAACGGTAACAAGAGATCGGCGGTTCGCAAATTCGATCTCGGCTATTCGGACAGCGAATTCCCTGTGTCACCGTCGAGTTGTGACAGGAGTCACCCTTTTCGGGAGTGCTGCGGGGGCCGACCGACCGGTCGGCCCCCGCAGTGCGTCGGCCGGACGTCAGCTGAGCGTGACCTGCCGGTTGGTCAGGCCGCCGCGTGCCCGGCGCTCCTCGGCGGTGAGGGGCGCGTCCGAGGCCAGGGCGGTGGCGAGGCGCTCCGCGAAGTCGGCCGCGGGCTCCTCGACGTCCGCCGCGCCGACGCCGCTCGGCAGGTCCCAGACCGGCACCGTGAGGCCGTGCGCGCGGAACGACCCCACCAGGCGGGTGCCCTCACCGAGGCTCGACCGTCCCGCCGCGTGCAGCCGCGCCAGGGCGTCCAGAAGCTGCTCCTCGGCGTACGGCATGACCCAGCGCAGGTGGTTCTTCTCCGGCGTCTCGCACCAGTACGCGGCGTCGACACCCTTGAGCTTCACGGTCGGGATGGCCGCGGCGTTGGCGCGCTCCAGTGACGCGGTCACCTCCGGCGTCGCGTTCTCCGCGTCCGGAACCCAGAATTCGAAGCCCGGATGCACAACTGGCTCGAACGCGCCTTCGGGATCGAGCAGGTCCTGCAGCCGCGGTCCGTCCACCGGGGCGCGGCGGCCCTGCACCGGGGAGCCGGGCTTCGCGGTGAGCGCGCGCTGGAGGGTGTCGGCGAGGTCGCGGCTGATGTCGCCGGACGCCGTGTCGTTCTGCAGGCCGATCAGCACCGAGCCGTCGTCGCGGCGCAGCGCGGGCCAGGCCATGGGCAGCACCGTGGCGAGCGTGACCGACGGGACGTCCTCGGGGAGCGCCTCCCGCAGGGGCAGCTCCACGGTCGCGGCGGGCACCAGCTCGCGCAGCGCGACCCAGTCGCCCTCGCCCGGCAGCCCCTCGAAGGGCCGCTGCACCAGCTCCGTCGCGGCCTGCGCGGCGGCGCGGCCGTGACATGCCTTGTACCGGCGGCCGCTGCCGCAGGGGCAGGGTTCGCGGGCGCCGACGACCGGGACCTGCCCGTCGGCGCCTGCGGCACCGGCCCCGTCGGTGGGCTGAGGCTTCCTGGCCTTCGTCTGGGGTCGCTTCTTGGCCATCGTGGCGTCTCCCGGTTACGGCTCGTCTCGTACGGGCGCGAGCCTAGTCGCTCGTACGACGAGCGACGGGACCCTGTGGACAACGCACCGGGCCGTCCTGGAACGGGCGCTTCGCACGGGGCCCGTTCCGGCCGTGGGAGCGGGGCGCGCCGGGCGTGTTCCGGCCGTCGCGACGCCGCGGAGATATGTCAGGAGCGCCCTAGGCCAGGTCCTCGAACGCCTCCGCGAAGTCCAGGTCGGACATCGCGGGCACCGACGGCACCGACGGGGCCGTGACACGGCTGACGAAGTCGTCGCGGCGCCGCGCACGGTACACGTCGTCCTGGACGACCACCCACACGGTGACCTCGCCGCAGACGTCGTTCCGGACGCCCCAGTCGTCGGCCAGCGCCGTGATGATGTTCAGCCCACGGCCGCCACGAGCAGTGACCGAGGGCGTGGACGGAACCGGGCTCGTCGGACCACCCCCGTCCGTCACCTCGACGACGAGGCGCCCGGAGGTGTCGACGCGCCACGCGGCGCGTACGTCGCCGTCTCCGGCCAGGGCCTCGCCCAATGGCCTGCCGTGTTTGCAGGCGTTGCTGAGTAGTTCGGAAAGAATCAGTACGGCGTCGTCGATGACCGATTCCGCCACACCGCCGATACGCAATTGATCGCGCATCCGGTGTCTCGCTCTCCCCACGCCCGCAGGGCCATGAGGTACGGCCATGCTCGACGACGTGGGCACCTCCTGTGCCACCACCAACGCCACCCCCGAGACCTCCTTCGCCCCACGCCACGGTGTGGATGCCCCATTGGACTGGACTGGAAACCGGCCAGTCGCCGAGCGCTGACGCACTCGTAACGATCAAATACGGGCTGAACGCGCCGGTGCACTCCCTGTTATGTAAAGACCTGTTTCGTGTGCCGTTGTGTCGCTTCTCGGGTGCTCCTCGGACGGTTCTTGAGTGCTTACCGCGTGTTTCCTCGCACTTCTCGTGACTTCTTGATGGCGGGACGGTGGCTCGTGGGCGGCTCGGACGCGCCTGACAGTGGCTTGTCGACGGCTCGTCATCGGCTTGCCGGTGACTTCGCGGGAGGCCATAAGGGCGCTTCTGCGGGCGTTATCCACTTTTCGCAGGCGCCTGGCCGCGGAACCGCACAGTCGAATGCCGACCGTCCCCGAACTCCGGAGCGGTCCGGGATTCAGCGGCCGAGTTGGCGCAGTACCGCGCGCGGGCGATTGGTGATGATGGCGTCGACCCCCAGATCGACGCAGAGTTCGACGTCCTGTGGCTCGTTCACGGTCCACACGTGCACGTGGTGGCCGGCCTTTTTCAGCCGCTGGATGTACGCGGGGTGATTGCGCACGATCCGGATGGAGGGCCCCGCGATCCGCACGCCCTCCGGCAGCCGGCCGTCGCGCAGCCGCGGCGAGACGAACTGCGTCAGGTAGACCGTGGGCAGCGTCGGGGACGCCGTCCGGACACGGTGCAGTGAACGTGCCGAGAAGCTCATGATCCGTACCCGTGAGTCGGTGGCCGACTCGGGGGCGTCCAGGCCGAACCGCTTCAGCAGGAGCAGCAGCCGCTCCTCCACCTGGCCCGCCCAGCGCGTCGGGTGCTTGGTCTCGATGGCCAGCTCCACCCGGCGGCTCGCGTCGGCGACGAGTTCGAGGAGGCGTTCGAGGGTGAGGACGGAGGTGTCCCCGCGGTCCTCGGGCCGGTGCTCCCAGTCGGGCGCCTCCTCGTGGTTCCTCCAGGAGCCGAAGTCGAGGGCGGCGAGGTCGGCGAGTTCCAGGGCCGAGACCGCGCCGCGGCCGTTGGACGTGCGATTGACGCGACGGTCGTGCACGCAGACGAGGTGGCCGTCCGCGGTCAGCCGTACATCGCACTCGAGGGCGTCCGCACCGTCCTCGATCGCCTTCTTGTAGGCGGCCAGCGTGTGCTCGGGGGCCTCTTCGGAGGCACCGCGGTGGGCGACGACCTGGACCGGGTGCTGTCGTGCGTGGGTCACCGCGTCATGGTGCCATCGAGAGGGGGTAGGTGTGGGAGTGATCGTGCGAGAAGTGTCCATTTTGTCTGATAGGACGGAAGTAAACGGTGATCCCGCACCCACAGCCTGCGTTTATGGTGCTCTGACGGTCCATGGGAAAAGCTGACCGCATACAAAAGCACATGACAAACGCATGCACAGATGCCCAGCTTCATGGCGCCTGACCGTAGAAGCATGATCGAACGTGACTGAGTGCGACCGAGTGCTATCGAGAACAATCGCCGTGGATCGAGGAGAAGAGCTGTGAGCACCGAGAACGAGGGCAACGCGGTACCCCCCGCCCCGTCCGCACCTCCCGTGCCGGTGGAATCTCCTTCTGCCCCCGCGTCCGCCCCGGCGCCCGAGGCCGACGCACCGGCTGCCGCCGCACAGGGGGGCCCGACGACGCCCATGCCGTCGGTGCCGCCCCACCCCCCGACGGCCCGGCCGAGCACGCCGCCGCCGGGGGCGCCCGCGTACGGGTCCGCCGGGGATCAGGGTGGGCACGGGCAGCAGACCGCGGGCGGCGGCCAGGGCCCGTACGACCGGGCACCGGACCCGGCCGGGCAGGCGGCGAGTGGCTACGGGCAGGCCGGAGGCGACCAGGGGCCGCACGGCTATGCGCCGCCCGCAGGCGCCTCCACGGCTCCGCCCGGAGGAGCCGGCGCACCCGTACAGGCCGGCTGGCCCCCGCCGCCCGCCACCTCGTCGTACGCGGACGGCGGCGGCGCGGGCACGGGCACGGGCTGGGGC
>NZ_JAVRHI010000469.1:0-4462 GCF_034105845.1 Streptomyces sp. CRN 30
GGTGACCCGCTGGGCGAGATCGGCGCCCCGCGCGCGCTCCTGCCCGGCGCGGGCGGTGAGCCGGCGGGCCAGGGTGCGGGTGCGCCGCTCGGCGGCGGTGTGGACGTCCCGCGCGCGCTGCCGTTCCCCGGCGGCGTCGACGATGCGGCCGAGCAAGTCCACGGAGCCGGCCGTGAAGTCCCGTTCGGCGATCAGCTCGGCGCGGCGGCCCAGCTTGTCGCCGAAGCCGCCGACCAGGTCGGCGAGCCCGTCGGTGTCGCGGGTGTCGGTGACGGCGCGCAGCAGCAGGTCGGTGAAGTCGGAGTCCTTCTTGACCGCGAACAGGCCGGCGGCCTCGCCCTCGTCGGCGTTCATCTCCCGCTGGTAACGGAAGAGTTCGGGGTCGAGGCCGAGGTCGGTGAGGTGCTCGTTCCAGCGGTCGTGGATCTCCTCCCAGTGCACCTCCAGGTGCGGGTAGGTCTTGCCCGCCTCCGTCAGCGCGTCGCGGAAGCCCTTCATCGTGCGGCGCCGTCCCCGCGCCCCGGAGGCGCCCTCGACGATCGGCCGTACGGCGGTGGACTCGGCGACCGGCAGGTTGTCCAGGCTGAGTCCGGGGCCGGGCCGGAAGGAGTACCAGGCCTCGGCGAACTTGCGCGGGTCGCCCGAGACCTGCCGTCCCCGCCACTCGCTGGCCTTGCCGACCACGACGCACTCGCCGGTCAGCGTGTGCTGCCACTCCAGGGCCACGTGCCCGCAGTCGTCGGCGAGCAGGAACTTGCGCAGCACGCCGGAGCTGGCGCCGCCGAGGGTGTTGCGGTGGCCGGGCAGCATCACCGAGAAGATCAGCTTCAGCAGGACGGACTTGCCGCCGCCGTTCTCCAGGAAGAGCACGCCCGCGGGGGCGGGGCGGCGCGGCGGCCCGACGGGCTCCTCCTCGAAGAACTCCGCCTGCTGCGGCGCGGGGTCGGGCACGGGCTCGCCCACACCCCGCAGGTCCAGCACGGTGTCGGCGTAGCGCGCACCGGCCGGCCCGATGGAGTAGAGGCGGATGCGGGACAGCTCGTACATGGCGGCGGACTTTCGCAGTGGTGACGGTGGTTCGGCGGCGGATCAGGAGTGGAACGGCAGCCCGGCGTCGGCCACCAGCTCCAGGTCGTCGGTGTCCTCGGCGGGCAGCAGCGTGGCGCTGCCGTCGGTCACCGGGACGACGCCCAGCTCCAGCAGTTCGGCCATGGCGGCGCCGGAGGCCATGTCGCGCACCTGGAGCTGGTAGCGGGCGGTGGTGCGGTAGGTGCCGCCGTTGTCGTCGCCGGTGCGCTGCAGAAAGCCGGAGTCGGTGAGGAAGGCGACGGCCCTGCCGACGATGCCGGTGGTCGAACCGGCGAGTCTGCGCGCGTCCTTGGTGGCGCCGGTCGCGCTGCGTCTGGCCCAGATCCGCCAGGCCGCCTCCAGGCCGGGCGCGTCGGTCGCCGGGTCGGTGATCTCGCCCTGCTCCTCGGCGCGCTGCTCCAGCCGGCGGCAGGCCTGCCGGACGAAGGAGTCGACGCCGTTGACCGACACGCGCCCGATGTAGCCGTCGTCGGCGAGGTCCTCGGGGCGGGGGAACGCGAGGGCGGCGACCGCGAGGTGGGCGAGGCCGTGCAGGAACCGGTCGCCCGCGTCGGACGAGGACCGGCGCGCGTAGTCGCCCATGCGGACGGCGAACACGCTGTCCTCGGCGGCCGTCACGGCCATCCCCGCGCGCGGGGACACCTCCAGGACCACCAGTCCGAGACCGGTGGCCACGGCGTCGGCGAGCCGGGCGAACGGCGGGTCCTCCCGGTAGCGCCGCAGCAGTTCCCCGTACTCCTGGTCGCGCGCGGGCTGCAGTTTGGGCTGGAGCCCGAAGGCGACGAGCCGCGCCGCGTCGGCGGCGTCGGCGGGGGTGACGGCGGCGGACGCCGGAGCGGCGGCGGCCTCCGGCTCGCTCCACTCGACGTGCTCGTTCACGGCTGGGGCTCCTTGTTCGGCGGGTTCGGCGGGTTCGGCGGTGTGCGGTACGGGTGGGCGGGGCGGGGCCGGAGCGGCTGGGGGTGCGCGGCGGTCATGTGCGGTCCGCCGCCATTCCCGCCGCGTCCAGCAGGGCGGTCCCCACGATCAGGTCCGCGCCGCCGAACTCCGCGTCGTCCAGCTCGGTCCCGTCGTCCACGGAGAACAGCAGCTTCTCCTCGCCCTGCCGGTAGGCGGTGCCGACCGGCGGGCTGGCCGCGTGCACGGCCAGCAGGGCGACCAGGTAGGGCAGTTCGGGGTCCTGGCGGCGGGCCTCGGTGAGCAGGCCGGACAGCCTGCGGGGCGCGTCGGCGGGCAGGTCGAGCAGCGCTCTGGCGGCGGCCAGCTGCTCCTCGCTGAACCGGCTGTCGTCCGGGGTGGCGATCAGGTCCGGCTCGGGCATCTCCACGCCCAGGTGCTCCCGCTCCACGGGCGGCGTCAGCAACAGGTCGACGAGGTCCCCGAGGCGTACGGAGGCCCGGGTGCGGAAGCCCGTGCCGCGGGCGAAGAACGCGTCCGTCACCCGGACCGCCCCCTCCAGGGCCAGCGGGAGGACGGGCGCCATCAGGTGCCCGTACAGGTCCGTGCCCGAGGTGCCCGCGGACGTGGCGAAGGCCTGGCGGTCCTGTTCGGCGCGGAACAGCGGGCCGGCCTCCAGCAGGCGGGACTGGAGCTGGGTGTGCCGGCGGATGCAGTCCTTGACGATGTCGACCAGCTCGGCGGCGCGCCGCTTGTGCTCGGGCTCCTCGGTCTCGTCGCGGGCCCTGCGGATGTTGGTGAGGATCGCGTTCTCGTGGCGGTAGCGGTCGGCCACGTGGTCGAGTGCCTCGGCGATCATGTCCGGTACCGCGTGCAGCCAGTCCACCGCGCGGACGTTGCGGCGGGTGGCGTCCAGGGCCTTGCGCAGCGTCTCGGAGTACTGCACGGTGCGGTAGCGGGCCTGTTCGGCGGCGAGCTGGGCGTCGGCGAGCCGGCCGCGGCTGATCAGCACCTCCAGCTTCACCTCGGCGGCGATCTGGGCGCTGGTGACGTCGGTGTCGAGGGCGCCCACGAGGACGTTGACGGCCTCGTCGGTGGTGCGCAGGTAGACGCCGCCCCCGTAGCCGGGGACCTCCTCGATCAGCTTGAAGTCGTAGTCGCGCCGCACGTAGGAGCCGTCGGAGGCGAAGGTGCCGTACACGGCGCGGAAGCCGCGGTCCACGCTGCCGACGTTGATCAGGTTCTCCAGCACCCAGCGGGCCACGCGCTCGTGCTCGGCGGCGGGGCGGCCGGGGGCCTGCGCGGCGATGCGCGGGACGAGCCGGGCGACGATCTGCTCGTGGTCGGCGCCCGTGTCGAAGTCCATGTTGAGCGTGACGAGGTCGATGGCGGCGAGGGCGACCTCCGCCATGCCGTACACCGAGTACTCACCCGCGAGGTTCGCCTTGCGCGCGTCCAGGTCGTGCAGCGGCGCGGTACAGGCGAGGGCGCGCAGCCGCCGCGCCAGTCCCTCGTCGGCGGCCGGGCCCGGCGCGGGGCGCGGCCCCGCGCTGAGCTGGGGCGGAACGCTGTCCGTCGATGCAGGCGAAGTCACGGTGCACAGATTAGGTCCTCGCTCTGACAACAACCCAAACGAGGCGTTCCGCCGCCCCTGGGGGCTTCGCTGAAGGGGCTGGGGCGCGGGACGCCGGCTCCCGTCAGACGACGCCGGTGCCTTGTCCCGCGTCGGCCACCCGTCGCCCGTACACCTCGACCAGTCCCCGCAGCGAGTCGTCCAGGTAGACGGCGAGCAGCCGTTCGGCGCCGTCGCGGTCGCCGTCCTCGAGGGTCCGGTGGATCCGGTGGTTGCGGGCGAGGTAGGGCTCGTGCAGCCGTCGCGGGTCGTCCACCACGTGGAAGGCGAGCCGGAGTTCGGCGAAGACGCTGCGCATCAGCTCGTCGGTGCGCTCGCTGCCGGCCAGGGCGACGAGCTCCCGGTGGAAGTGGATGTTGGCCGTGGACACGCCCTTCCAGTCGCCCTCGCGGGCCGACCGGTGCCCGTCCGCGACGGCTTCGGCGAGTCCCCGCACGGCGTACGGGGGCTCGCCGAGTCCGCGGACGACCGCGCACTCCACCAGGGCGCGGGTGCGGTAGATGTCCTCGACGTCCTCCACGGTCAGTACGCGGACGAAGACGCCGCGGTTGAGCTCGTGCACGAGCAGCCGTTCGTGGGTGAGCAGGCGGAAGGACTCGCGCAGCGTGTTGCGGGAGACGCCGAGCGCCCCGCCGATGCTGTCCTCGGAGAGCCGGGTACCGGGCGGGAAGAAACCCTCGGCGATCCGGCTCCTGAGGATGTCCGAGACCCGCTCCGCCGTGCTGGTGCGGCCCAACAGCGCCCGGTCGTCGGCCAGTCCCGTGAGTTCTGCCATGCCGGGAATCTAAGCGCAGATACAAGAACGAAACAACATAGGTATCGAAGGATTGTTCGACAATCCCC
>NZ_JAVRHI010000470.1:0-4912 GCF_034105845.1 Streptomyces sp. CRN 30
CGCAGTTCCCCGCGCCCCTTGCGCGGGCGCCCCTTCAGGGGCGCGGGGAACTGCGCGAGCGACCACGACGCGCCCGCACCCGGGCTACTCGCCGAGCCCCGCCAGATCACGCAGCCGGCGGCCCTGCGCCGCCCGTTCCGCGGCGCGCTGGGCCGGGAGGTCACGGCCGAGCGCACCCTGCAGCAGCGCCTTCGTCTCGATCACGGCGTCGCGCGGCGCCGCGAGAACGGCGGAGGCGAGATCGCGTACGGCGTCGTCCAGTTGGTCCGCGGGCACGGAGAGGTTGGCCAGCCCGCCGGCGACGGCCTCCTCGGCCGGGACGTAGCGGCCGGTGACGCAGATCTCCAGGGCGCGGGCGTACCCGACCAGGCCGACGAGCGGGTGGGTGCCCGTCAGGTCGGGGACGAGGCCGAGGGAGGTCTCGCGCATGGCGAACTGGACATCGTCGGCGACCACTCGCAGATCACAGGCGAGGGCGAGCTGGAAGCCCGCCCCGATGGCGTGTCCCTGCACGGCGGCGATGGTCAGGAGGTCGCTCCGCCGCCACCAGGTGAACGCCTCTTGGTACTCGGCGATGGTCGCGTCCAGTTCCGCGTCCGGGCCGCGGGCCATGTCGAGGAACGACGGCTCGCCGTCGAAGCCCTCCGGGGTGAACGCCTGCCGGTCGAGTCCGGCCGAGAACGACTTGCCCTCGGCGCGCAGCACGACGATCCGGACGGAGCCCGGCAGCCGCCGCCCTGCCTCGGTGAGCGCCCGCCACAGAGCGGGGCTCTGCGCGTTGCGCTTGGCCGGGTTGGTCAGCGTCACCGTGGCGATGGCGTCGTCGACGGTGAGCCGTACGCCGTCCTGGTCGAGTACGGGGTCCTGGTCGAGTACGGGGTCCTGCGCAGCCATGAGGCGCCTCCGATGGGTGCGGTCGGCCGAACTTAAGTGACTGCACAGTAACCACCCGGTCGGTCATGTGTCCGACCGGGTGGCCACCATCGAAGAGCCGAGGGGCCGCCCGGAACATTCAGGCCGTTGTGGCCTTCTTGCCCCGGGTCGCCCCGCCACGCCCTCGCAGCGTGACACCCGACTCACTGAGCATGCGGTGCACGAAGCCATACGAGCGGCCGGTCTCCTCGGCCAACGCCCGGATGCTCGCACCGGCGTCGTACTTCTTCTTCAGGTCTGCCGCGAGCTTGTCGCGCGCGGCGCCGGTAACCCGGCTGCCCTTCTTCAGAGTCTCGGCCACCCGTGCCTCCTCATGGGAAGTGCGCTCTGGTCTCCTCATGATCACCCCTCCGGGCCGTCATGGCCACCCATTCGGCAAGGTCGATGAGACAAGGTTGTGACGACAGGAGTGCGTCCCCACAAGCGGAGCAAGGAATTCCAAGACCTCGCGTCCGTGCACCCGAACGGGTTCTTTCGAAGAAGTGCCTGGTCAGAAACGCGTCGCGGCCGAGCCCTCCACGAGGGAGAGCTCGGCCGCGAAAAAGATGTATGACACACCTCGGTACGAGGAGATCTCACACAGATGGTGGATCACGGATCGGCCGAATGATCCATACGCCGTGGATCATTCATTCGATCAAGCCAGGGCGACGAGATCCGCGTAGTCGGAACCCCAGAGGTCCTCGACGCCGTCCGGCAGGAGGATGATCCGCTCGGGCTGGAGCGCCTCGACGGCTCCCTCGTCGTGGGTGACGAGGACGACCGCGCCCTTGTAGGTGCGCAGCGCGCCGAGGATCTCCTCGCGGCTGGCCGGGTCGAGGTTGTTGGTGGGCTCGTCGAGCAGCAGCACGTTGGCGGAGGAGACGACCAGGGTGGCGAGGGCCAGGCGGGTCTTCTCGCCGCCGGAGAGGACCCCGGCGGGCTTGTCGACGTCGTCGCCGGAGAACAGGAACGAGCCGAGCGTCTTGCGGACGTCGACCAGGTCCAGGTCCGGGGCGGCGGAGCGCATGTTCTCCAGGACCGTGCGCTCCGGGTCGAGGGTCTCGTGCTCCTGCGCGTAGTAGCCGAGCTTGAGGCCGTGGCCCTCGACGACCCGGCCCGTGTCGGGCTGCTCGGCGCCGCCGAGCAGCCGGAGCAGGGTCGTCTTGCCCGCGCCGTTGAGGCCGAGGATGACGACGCGCGAGCCCTTGTCGATGGCCAGGTCGACGTCGGTGAAGATCTCCAGCGATCCGTACGACTTCGACAGGCCCTCGGCCATCAGCGGGGTCTTGCCGCACGGGGAGGGATCGGGGAAGCGCAGCTTGGCGACCTTGTCGGACTTCCGCTCGGCCTCCAGGCCGGCCAGCAGCTTGTCCGCGCGGCGGGCCATGTTCTGGGCGGCGACGGTCTTGGTGGCCTTCGCCCGCATCTTGTCGGCCTGCGAGTGCAGCGCGGACGCCTTCTTCTCGGCGTTCTGCCGTTCGCGCTTGCGGCGCTTCTCGTCGGCCTCGCGCTGCTGCTGGTAGAGCTTCCAGCCCATGTTGTAGACGTCGATCTGGGCGCGGTTGGCGTCCAGGTAGAACACCTTGTTCACGACCGTCTCGACCAGGTCGACGTCGTGGGAGATCACGATGAAGCCGCCGCGGTAGGTCTTGAGGTAGTCCCGCAGCCAGATGATCGAGTCGGCGTCGAGGTGGTTGGTGGGCTCGTCGAGCAGGAGGGTGTCGGCGTCCGAGAAGAGGATGCGGGCCAGCTCGATACGGCGGCGCTGACCGCCGGAGAGCGTGTGCAGGGGCTGGCCGAGCACCCGGTCGGGCAGGTTCAGCGCGGCGGCGATGGTCGCGGCCTCGGCCTCGGCGGCGTACCCGCCCTTGGTGAGGAACTCCGTCTCCTGGCGCTCGTACTGCTTGAGCGCCTTCTCCCGGGTCGAGCCCTGGCCGCTCGCGATGCGCTGCTCGTTCTCGCGCATCTTGCGGAGCAGGACGTCCAGGCCGCGCGCGGAGAGGATGCGGTCGCGGGCGAGGACGTCGAGGTCGCCGGTGCGGGGGTCCTGCGGGAGGTAGCCGACCTCGCCGGAGCGGGTGATGGTGCCGCCGGCCGGGATGCCCTCCCCCGCCAGGCACTTGGTGAGAGTGGTCTTGCCGGCGCCGTTGCGGCCGACGAGGCCGATGCGGTCGCCCTTGGCGACGCGGAACGTGGCGCTCTCGATGAGGACGCGGGCACCGGCGCGCAGCTCGATGCCGGAGGCGGAGATCACGGACAGACTCCTGGGCGGGTGGGGGCGGGATGGGCGGCTGAGGGGCGTTCCCGCCGTCTAATGCGCGAGGAGAATGGCCATGGGGCCAGTCTAACGGTGCCGTGCAACCACTTTTCTCCCGCGCCGTCCGCGGCCCGCGCGGGGCGCCCGGCGGCGTCCCGCGGACCCGTCAGCTGCCTCCCGTGTGGACCTGGAACGCCGCCCGGCGCACCGCCTTGGCCAGCGCCGGGTCGGGGTGCGCGGCGGCCAGCGCCACCAGGACCTGCACGGTACGGGGGTGGCCCACCGCCTGTACCTCGTCCAGCAGGGCCGGGACGGTGGCCTGCACCGCGGACTCCAGGTGGCGCACCAGCAGCGGGGCCTCGCCGTGGTCGGCGACGGCGGCGGCGGTGTCCACCCACAGCCAGGTCGCCTCGTGGCGGGTGAGCACCTCGTGGGCGTCCTCGGGGTCGACGCCGTCGTGCTCGGCCAGCCACAGCAGGGCGTACGGGCGGAGCGTCGGTTCGTCGGCCACGGACCGCACGTCGGGCTCGGCGGGGGCGCCGACGACGCGCAGCGCCTCGAAGGCGAGGCCGCGCAGGAGGGCGTCCTCGCCCCGGGCGGCCCCGAGGAGTTCGGTGACGGCGCTGCCGACGGGGCGGGCGGCGAGCCAGGCGCGGTACTCGTCGCGGGCGGCCTTGGGGCGGAGCTGGGCGCAGCCGCGGAGCATGTCCTCGGCGCCCTGCTCGATATTGCCGGCGGGGCTCTGGGCGGCGACGCAGATCTGCTCCAGCTTGACCCAGACCGCCCAGTTGCCGAGGGGCGTGAGGGTGGCCTGGCCGTCGCCGTAGGTGAGCGCTCCCACGGCGGCGAGGGCGCCGAGGGCCCAGTCGAGGAGCGGGCCGAGGAGGACGGCGTCGGCCTCGGGGCGGGGCAGGGGGTCGGGCTGGGGGCCGAGGGGCACCTCACAGCGCTCGGTACGCAGCTCGGTGACGCGCTGGCCGAGGAGGTCGAGGAGTTGCGCCTCGGGCACGGGCCCGGCGGAGAGCTGGAGGAAGGAGAGCACCTGGGGCATGGCCGAGACGACCTCGGCGACGGCGCCCGCCTCCTGGTCCGCGGGCTCGGGGTGGGCGAGCGACCAGGCGTCGAAGAGGGCGACCCAGCCGCGCAGTACGGCGCTGTCGTCCCGGTTCCAGGCGCGCAGCCGCCAGCCCGGACGGGCGCTGTCGCCGTGCACCTCGACCAGGCCGGCGAGGCGGGCGGTGTCCCAGTCGGCGCGGACCTGAGCCGGGGTCAGGCCCAGTTCGTCGGCGGCGCGTTCGGTGGTGGCGACGGAGAGGGTGGCCTTGCCGTCGGCGGTCCCGCTCTCGCGGCCGGGGCCGAGGGCGGCGTCTGCCCAGCGGGCGACGCGGGCCGCGTCGGCGAGGACGGTGCGCGCCATGCGGGCCAGCTCCGAGCGGGCCGGGGTGCCCTCCGGGGGGCGTGGCGCGGTGCGGCGTGGTGGCCGCTGGTTCATCGCTCTGGGGGCGGCGGCCAGGGGTCGCGGGCGGACGAGTCGGAGCCTGGAGTCGCGCGGGATACGGGACGTCACGGGTGCAGTCTTCCGGTTGACGGTCCGAAAACCCAAACGGAATGCCTCGACGTGTCCCGGACAAGGGTGCCGCGGGGGTCGCGGGGCGGGTTCCGCGAGGGTGGCGGGGGGTGCCGGGCCCGTGCCCCGCTCCGGGGAGCGGGGCGCGGAGCTTCGGGCCGGCGGGGCCGGGG
>NZ_JAVRHI010000471.1:0-10024 GCF_034105845.1 Streptomyces sp. CRN 30
CGCGCCGCTGCCGGGCAGCGCCGTCGGATCGGCCGCGGGGGACGCCCCACCGGGCCGGGGCGGGATCGGGTCCCGGGAGGCCGGCCCCGCGGCCGACGCGCCCGTCGTCTGCGCCGGTACGGCGACCGGCCGGCCGTCGCCCCGCGCCGGGGCCGCCCCGTCCGCTCCGCGGTCACGCCGGGAGTCGCCGGGCTCCAGCGGGATCGGCGAGCCCCGCAGCGGCTCGTCGGCGGTCCTGGGCAGCGTCAGCCGGAACTGCGAGCCGCCGCCCGGCTCGCCCCACGCCTGGAGCCAGCCGCCGTGCAGCCGCGCGTCCTCCAGGGCGATGGACAGCCCGAGGCCCGTACCGCCCGTGGTACGCGCGCGTGCCGGGTCCGCCCGCCAGAAGCGGCTGAAGACCCGGGTCGCCTCACCGGGCTTGAGACCGACGCCGTAGTCGCGCACCGCCACCGCGACGGCCCCGCCCGCGGCGGCGAGCTTGACGACGACGTCCCGGCCCTCGCCGTGCTCCACGGCGTTGACCACGAGGTTGCGCAGCACCCGCTCCACGCGCCGGCCGTCGGCCTCGGCGACGACGGGCTGCTGGTCGCCGGTCACACGAATGCGTGTGCCCTTGCGCTCGGCGAGCGGCTCGGCACCGCTGACGACCCGCCGCACGACCTCCCTGAGGTCGATCGGCTCCGCCTCCAGCGCCGCCGCGCCCGCGTCGAACCGGCTGATCTCCAGCAGGTCCGCGAGCAGCGTCTCGAACCGGTCCAGCTGGTCGGCGAGCAGCTCGGCCGACCGCGCGGTGACCGGATCGAAGTCCACGCGCGCGTCGTGGATGACATCGGCCGCCATCCGCACGGTCGTCAGCGGCGTCCGCAGCTCGTGCGAGACGTCGGAGACGAACCGCCGCTGCATCCGCGACAGGTCCTCCAGCTGGTTGATCTTCAACTGGAGGTTCTGCGCCATCTTGTTGAAGGCCTCGCCGAGCCGCGCGATGTCGTCCTCGCCGGTGACCTTCATCCGCTCCTGCAGCCGCCCGGCGGAGAGCCGCTCGGCGATGCTCGCCGCCATCCGCACCGGCGTGACCACCTGGCGCACCACCAGCCACGCGATCGCCCCGAGCAGCACCACGACGAACAGCCCCGCCGTCGCCAGCGTGCCCTTGACCAGGCTCAGCGACTTCTCCTCCTGGGTGAGCGGGAAGAGGTAGTACAGCTGGTACGGGTCGCCGTTCGGGTCGTTGACCTGCTTGCCGATGACCAGCGCGGGCTGCGAGTCCTGCGCGGAGTTGTAGACGATGCGGGTGTAGCTCTGGGCCGCCACCGTGTTGCTGTCGACCCGCTGCCGCAGCTCCTCGGGGACGCTGGACGAGGGGTCGACCAGCCCGGAGGCGCGCGGCCCGCGCCCGCCGCCGCTCTCGCCGCCGACGGGCAGCGTGACGACGTCGAAGGCGCCCTGCCCACCGCTGGAGAGCGACTTCACCAGTTCGCTCATCCACTGGATGACGTTCTGCGCGGGACGGCCGTCCACCGCGGTGCCGTCGTCGCCGGGCACGGTCGCCGCTTCCTCGGCCTTCTGCTTGGCCACCGCGAACCCGCCCGTGGCCTGGCTCTGCGACGCCTTGACCTTCGCGTCCAGCAGGCCGTTGCGGACCTGCCCGATGACGACGAAGCCGAGCAGCAGGACCACGCCCAGCGACATCAGCAGAGTGGTGACGACGACCTTGAGCTGGATGTTGCGCCGCCACAGCCGCATCACGGGCAGCAGCGGCCGCCGCACCCAGCGCATGAACAGACGGAGCACGGGACTGCCCTGCACGCCTCCGTGCAGCAGCCCGCCCTCCAGCAGACGTCCCCAGCGGGAGACCGCCGGCTTCCGGCCGACAGGCCGCCCGGCGCGGGCCCCGGACCGTCCGGGCGCCGAAGCGGCACTGTCACCGGTCATGTCAGCTCGGCCCCGCCTTGTACCCGACGCCCCGGACGGTCACCACGATCTCCGGCTTCTCGGGGTCCTTCTCGACCTTGGAACGCAGCCGCTGCACGTGCACGTTGACCAGCCGCGTGTCCGCCGCGTGCCGGTAGCCCCACACCTGCTCCAGGAGCACCTCGCGGGTGAACACCTGCCAGGGCTTGCGGGCCAGCGCCACCAGCAGATCGAACTCCAGCGGCGTCAGCGCGATCGACTGCCCGTCCCGCTTCACGGAGTGCCCGGCCACGTCGATCACCAGGTCGCCTATGGCGAGCTGCTCCGGCGCCGGCTCCTCCGACCTCCGCAGCCGCGCCCTGATCCGGGCCACGAGCTCCTTCGGCTTGAACGGCTTCACGATGTAGTCGTCCGCGCCCGACTCCAGGCCCACGACCACGTCGACGGTGTCGCTCTTGGCCGTCAGCATCACGATCGGCACCCCGGACTCCGCCCTGATCAGGCGGCACACCTCGATGCCGTCCCGACCGGGCAGCATCAGATCGAGCAGCACCAGATCGGGCTTGGTCTCCCGGAAGGCGGCCAGCGCCTTGTCACCGTCGGCTACGAAAGACGGCTCAAAACCCTCACCACGCAGCACGATGCCGAGCATCTCGGCCAGTGCGGTGTCGTCGTCGACGACAAGGACTCGTCCCTTCATAAACGACATCATCCCATTCTCATAACGGACCCAGGGGCGCTGGTGAGCGAGGTCACTGACCAGTGACGATAGTCGTACAGCCGCGCTACTGTCTGCTCGCCCACCACCCGGCACCGTCACCGGCGAACGCACACCGTACGCACCACGACGTCCCGGCGCGACACCGTGCGCGTGCCACGCGTCAGCCGATCGTGATCCGGCGGGCCCCCTCGCACAGCCCCGCCAGCCCCTCGGCCGTCACCGGCGAGACCGCGCCCCGCTCGGTGACGATCGCCGTCACCAGCTCGGGCGGCGTCACATCGAACGCCGGGTTGTACGCCTGCGTCCCCAGCGGCGCCATCGGGATCCCGCCGCCCGCTCCGGCGCCCGCGCCCGGCGCCTGCGGTGCCATCACCTCCGTCACCTCGTGCCCCGGCCGCTGCTCGACCTCGATGGACGCACCGTCCGGGGTGTCCGGGTCCACCGTCGTGACCGGCGCCACCACGATGAACGGCACGTGGTGGTAGCGCGCCAGCACCGCCAGCGGATAGCTGCCGACCTTGTTCGCCACGGACCCGTCGGCGGCGATGCGGTCCGCCCCGATCAGCACCGCGTCCACCTCACCCGCCGCGAACAGCGAACCGGCCGCGTTGTCGGTCAGCAAGGAGTACGCCATGCCGTTACGGGCCGCCTCGTACGCCGTCAGCCGGGCGCCCTGCAACAGCGGACGCGTCTCGTCCACCCAGAGCCGCCGCAGCCGCCCCGCGCGGTGCGCCGCGAGCGCCACCGCGAACGCCGTGCCCTCACCGCCGGACACCAGCGACCCGGTGTTGCAGTGGGTCAGGACCCGGTGCCCGCCGCCCGGCAGCAACTCGTCCAGAAGCGCCAGACCGTGCTCCGCCATCCGGCCGCTGGCCTCGGCGTCCTCCCGGTGCAGCGCCCGCGCGGCGGCGAGCGCCGCCCGCGCGGCCCGCGACGCGTCCCCGCCCGCGGCGAGCGTCGACCGGTGGGCGAACTGGGCCCTGCGCACACCGACGGCCAGGTTCACCGCGGTGGGCCGGGCACCGGCCAGCGCGTTCGCGGCCTCGTCCACGTCGAAGCCGCGTACGGCGGCGAGCGCGACGCCGTACGCACCGGCGATCCCGAGCAGCGGTGCCCCGCGCACCGCCAGCGAGCGGATCGCCTCCACGAGCGCGGGCGCGTCCGTACAGACCAGCTCGACCTCCTCGGCCGGCAGCCTCGTCTGGTCCAGCAGGACCAGCACCGGGCCTTCGGGGGGTTCTTCCCAGCGGAGGGCCGGTATGTCGGTCGGCCGCTTGTCCTCGCCGGTCTGCGCGTACTGATCAGCCATGCGGTCAGTCTGCCCGCTATCCGACCGACAATTGAAGGTGCGCAGCACCTACCGCGGCCGGTCACCATCCGACCACCCCATGGCACGATGGCTGCCAACCTGCCGCCGCGTCCGCGGACGGGCACCGTGAAGGAGCGACGATGAACGACACTCCGGGCTGGGCCTCGCCCGGATCCGCCCCGTCCGACGGGCAGGAGCCCGGCGCGTCCGGCCCCGCCGACCGCCCCGGCGCCGACCGGCCCGCGGACCGTCCGGAAGCGGATCCGACGGGCCCCGGCACGAAGTGGTCCAAGGAGCAGCCGCCGGCCGGCCAGTGGTCCGCGCCGACCGGCACCGGCCAGGCACCACCGCCTCCACCGCCGCCCGGCCCCGGCTGGGGCACCCCGCCCCCCGGCCAGGGCCCGCACGGCCACGGCGGCCACGGCGGCCCAGGCGGCGGAGGTCCGGGCGGCTGGGGCGGCGCACACGGCGGCCAGAGCGGCCCTGGCGGCGGTTACCCCGGTGGCGGCTACGGCGGCTGGGGCGGAGGCTGGGGCGGCCCCCCGCCCGCCGCCAAGCCCGGCGTGATTCCCCTGCGCCCGCTGGGTGTCGGCGAGATCCTCGACGGCGCCGTCTCCACCATGCGCACCTACTGGCGCACGGTCCTCGGCATCTCGCTGACCGTCGCCGTCCTCACCGAGGTCATCGTCGTCCTGCTCCAGGGCCTGGTCCTGGACGACGCGAGCACCGACGCCCTGAACGACCCGAGCGCGACCCTCGGCGAACTCGGCGACGCCATGGCCGACACCATGATCAGCTCGGCCGTCGTCTTCGTCATCTCTCTCGTCGGCACGGTCGTCGCGACCGCCCTGCTGACGACCGTCACCAGCCGCGCCGTCCTCGGCAAGCCGGTGACCATCGCCGAAGCCTGGCGCGACGCCCGCCCCCAGGTACTGAAGCTGTTCGGCCTGATCCTCCTGCTGCTGCTCATCACCGGCGTCGTCCTGACCGTCGGCGCCCTGCCCGGCATCCTCGTCGCCGTGACGGCGGGCGGCGGGGCGGCCGTCGCGCTCACCGTCCTCGGCATCATCGGCGCCGGGATCGCCGCCCTGTGGCTCATGATCCGCTTCTCGCTGGCCTCGCCCGCGCTGATGCTGGAGAAGCAGAGCATCGTGAAGGCGATGAGCCGCTCCGCCAAGCTCGTCCAGGGCTCCTGGTGGCGGATCTTCGGCATCCAGCTGCTCGCCACGATCATCGCGAACGTCGTCGCGTCGATCGTCGTCATCCCCTTCACCTTCCTCGCCGCGGCCCTCAGCGGCGACGGCGTCGGCGGCCTCGTAGAAGGCAGCGGCGACCTCGGCTGGACCTTCCTGATCGTCAGCGGCATCGGCTCGGTGATCGGCTCCATGATCACCTTCCCGATCACGGCGGGCGTCACCGTGCTCCTCTACATCGACCAGCGCATCCGCCGCGAGGCCCTCGACCTCGAACTGGCCCGCGCCGCCGGCGTCCAGGGCTACGGCGCCCCCGGCACCACCCCGGGGAGCTGATGCGGTGAGCACGACGGGGGGAGTTCTCACAGAGGCGCTGCCGCACGCCGCCGTACGCGCGGCGCTGCACGCGAGCCACGGCCTGACGCCGGTACTGTCGCGCTCGGACGACGAACCACCGCTGACGACGCCACGCGACCCCGCGCGGGAGGCGGCCCGCCGCGAGCTGTCCAAGCGCATGTACCACGAGAACGACCCCAGCTGGTTCCAGCGCGCCCTCGACGCGTTCTGGGACTGGCTCGACGACCTGTTCAGCACCGCCTCCGGCGCGGCCCCCGGAGGAGCACTCGGCCTGGTCGTCATCGTCGTCGCCGTCGTCGCGGTCGCCGCCGCCCTCTGGTGGCGGCTGGGCACCCCCCGCCGGACCCCCGCCACCACCGCCGCGCTCTTCGACGACCGCCCCCGCAGCGCCGCCGAACACCGCTCCGCGGCCGAGGCGCACGCCGCCCAGGGCCACTGGAACCAGGCCGTCCAGGAACGCATGCGGGCCATCGTCCGGTCCCTGGAGGAACGCGCCCTCCTCGACCTCCGCCCCGGCCGCACCGCCGACGAGGCGGCCACCGAGGCCGGCCGCGCCCTGCCCGCCCACGGCGAGAGGCTGCGGGCCGCCGCCCGGGACTTCGACGACGTCACGTACGGCGGCCGCCCGGCGAGCGGACCGGCGTACGACCGCATCGCCGGACTCGACCGCGACCTGGAACGCACCAGGCCGCACGCGGCGAGCAGCAGCGCCGCCCCGAGCACGGACCACCACACCCGCCAGGGAGCCGCCGGATGACCACCGAGGCCACGCTCCCGTCCACCTCGGCCTCGCCCTCCGCCCGTCGCATCTGGACCCGCACGCGCGGCGTCGCCCTCGCCCTCGTGCTGCTCGTCGCGGGAGCCGTCGCGATCGCCGTCGTCCGCTCCGACGCCCGGCACGGCGAGCTCGACCCCCGCTCGGCCGACCCCTACGGCAGCCGGGCCGTCGCCGAACTCCTCGCCGACCGCCATGTGTCCACGCGCGTGGTCACCACCCTCACCGACGCCCGCGCCGCGACCGGCCCGGACACCACTCTGCTGGTCGCCGTCCCCGACCGTCTGACGGAGCGGCAGCAGACGCGGCTGTTCTCGGCCACCACCGCCTCGCGCGGGCGCACCGTCCTCGTGGCCCCCGGCAACGCCTCCGTCGAACGCCTCGCCCCCGGCGTCACCGCGGACCCCGCGACGAGCCTCGACTCGACGCTGTCCCCCGGCTGCGACTTCCGGGCCGCCCGGAGCGCGGGCACCGCCGACACCGGCGGACGCCGCTACACCACCACGGACCCCGAAGCCGACGCGTGCTACCGCAGCCAGCGCCTGGCAACCCTGCTGCGCCTGCCCGGACGCACCGCGGAAGATTCCGGCACCACACCGGACGAGCCGTCCGACGCCCCGTCCGACACGTCGCCGCGGAACGCGGACGCGGCACCCCCGGCGGGCGACACGATCGTCCTCGGCGCGCCCGACATCCTCCTCAACGACCGCCTCGACGAGCACGGCAACGCCTCGCTCGCCCTGCAACTCCTCGGCTCCCGCCCGCATCTGGTCTGGTACCTCCCCTCGCTCTCCGACACCGCCGCCCCGGACGACGAACCACGCGACCTCTTCGACCTGCTCCCCTCCGGCTGGCTCTGGGGCACCTTGCAGCTCTTCGTCGCGGCGGCCGTCGCCGCCCTGTGGAGGGCACGCCGACTGGGCCCCCTCGTGCCCGAAAGACTCCCCGTGGCCGTCCGCGCCTCCGAAACCGTCGAAGGCCGCGCCCGCCTCTACCGCAAGGCCAAGGCCCGCGACCGCGCGGCCACCGCTCTTCGCTCCACCACCCGCACGCGCCTCGCCCCCCTGGTAGGCGTCCCCGTGGCCCAGGCACACACGCCCGAGGCCCTGCTCCCCGCGCTGTCCTCGCACCTCCACGGTGACGGACAGCCCCTGCACGACCTCCTCTTCGGCCCGCCGCCCGGCGACGACGCAGCCCTCATCACCCTCGCCGACCGACTCGATGCCCTCGAAAGGCAGGTACGACGTCCATGATGGACCCGACCACTGACAACGCCGGGCAGGCCGGGACCCCGGGCGACGCCCGAGCGTCCCTCGAGGCCCTGCGCGCCGAGATCGCCAAGGCCGTGGTCGGCCAGGACGCCGCCGTGACCGGCCTCGTCGTGGCACTCCTCTGCCGCGGCCACGTCCTCCTCGAAGGCGTCCCCGGCGTCGCCAAGACCCTCCTGGTCCGCGCACTCGCCGCCTCGCTCCGACTGGAGACGAAGCGCGTCCAGTTCACCCCGGACCTCATGCCGAGCGACGTCACGGGCTCCCTCGTCTACGACGCCCGCACCGCCGAGTTCTCCTTCCAGCCCGGCCCGGTCTTCACCCACCTCCTCCTCGCCGACGAGATCAACCGGACCCCTCCGAAGACCCAGTCGTCCCTCCTCGAAGCGATGGAGGAACGCCAGGTCACCGTCGACGGCACACCGCGCGCCCTGCCCGACCCCTTCCTCGTGGCAGCCACCCAGAACCCGGTCGAGTACGAGGGCACCTACCCCCTCCCCGAAGCACAGCTCGACCGCTTCCTCCTCAAGCTGACGATGCCGCTCCCCTCCCGCCAGAACGAGATCGACGTCCTCACCCGCCACGCCGCCGGCTTCAACCCGCGCGACCTGCACGCCGCCGGCGTACGCCCCGTCGCGAGCGCCGCCGACCTCGAAGCGGCCCGCGCGGCGGTCGCCAGGACGACCGTCTCCCCCGAGATCACGGCCTACGTCGTCGACCTGTGCCGCGCCACCCGCGAGTCACCGTCGCTCTCCCTGGGCGTCTCGCCCCGCGGCGCCACCGCGCTCCTCGCCACGGCCCGCGCCTGGGCCTGGCTGACCGGCCGCGACTACGTCACCCCGGACGACGTGAAGGCCCTCGCCCTGCCCACGCTCCGCCACCGCGTCCAACTGCGCCCGGAGGCCGAGATGGAGGGCGTGACCGCCGACTCCGTCATCAACGCGATCCTGTCCCACGTCCCGGTCCCCCGCTGATGGCGCCCACCGGACGCGCCGCCCTCCTGGCGGCCCTCGGCTCCCTTCCCGTCGGCGTCTGGGAACCCGGCTGGACAGGCATCCTCGCCGTCAACGCCCCCATCGCCCTGGCCTGCGCCTGCGACTACGCCCTGGCGGCTCCCGTACGACGGCTGCGCCTCTCACGCGCCGGTGACACCACAGTGCGCCTCGGCGACACCGCCGAAGTCACCCTCACCGTCACCAATCCCTCGAACCGCTCCCTGCGCGCCCGCCTCAGGGACGCGTGGCCCCCGAGCACCTGGCAGCCGGGCACCGAGATCTCAGCCTCCCGCCACCGCCTGACCGTCCCGCCCGGCGAGCGCCGACGCGTCACCACCCGTCTGCGCCCGACCCGCCGCGGCGACCGCCTGGCCGACCGCGTGACGATCCGCTCGTACGGCCCGCTGGGCCTCTTCACCCGCCAAGCCACCCACAAGGTCCCCTGGACCGTACGCGTCCTGCCGCCGTTCACCAGCCGCAAGCACCTCCCCTCGAAACTGGCCCGCCTCCGCGAACTCGACGGACGCACCAGCGTCCTCATCCGCGGACAGGGCACAGAGTTCGACAGCCTGCGCGAGTACGTCCCGGGTGACGACACCCGCTCCATCGACTGGCGCGCCACCGCCCGCCAGACCACGGTCGCCGTACGCACATGGCGGCCCGAACGCGACCGCCACATCCTCGTCGTCCTGGACACCGGCCGGACCTCGGCCGGCCGCGTCGGCGACGCACCCCGCCTGGACGCCTCCATGGACGCGGCCCTGCTCCTGGCCGCCCTGGCCTCCCGCGCCGGCGACCGCGTGGACCTGCTCGCCTACGACCGCCGAGTGCGCGCCCTGGTCCAGGGCCGCACCTCCAACGACGTACTCCCGTCCCTGGTCAGCGCCATGGCGACGCTGGAACCTGAACTCGTCGAAACGGACGCACGAGGACTCACGGCCACAGCCCTGCGTACGGCCCCTCGCAGCTCCCTGATCGTCCTGCTCACCACCCTGGACGCGGCCCCCATCGAGGAGGGCCTGCTTCCCGTACTCCCTCAGCTCACCCAGCGCCACACGGTCGTCGTGGCCTCGGTGGCCGACCCGCACGTCGCCCGCATGGCCACGTCCCGCGGCACGACGGAGTCCGTGTACGAGGCAGCGGCGGCCGCCCAGGCTCAAGCCGAACGCGACCGCACCGCGGATCAGCTCCGCCGCCACGGCGTAACGGTCGTGGACGCCACCCCGGAGGACCTCGCACCGGCCCTCTCCGACGCCTACCTCGCCCTGAAATCAGCGGGACGCCTCTGAACTGCCGGACAAACAAAAGGGCACTGAGGGCTGAGGGCTCTGAAATTCTCCAGAAACGCAGAAAACCCCCGCACCGTGAGGTGCGGGGGCTTTCCCAAGAATTGTTCGGCGGCGTCCTACTCTCCCACAGGGTCCCCCCTGCAGTACCATCGGCGCTGTAAGGCTTAGCTTCCGGGTTCGAAATGTAACCGGGCGTTTCCCCTACG
>NZ_JAVRHI010000472.1:0-14630 GCF_034105845.1 Streptomyces sp. CRN 30
GAGGCACCGAGGTGGTGGCGGCCGACGGCCGGGCGTCGCGGCGGCCCGTCGGGCGGGCGTGCACGGCTCGGTGGGCGGGGCGCCGAAGCCGCGCGACGGGCACGCCCGGCACGGCGGGCCCGACGCCCGCAGCCACGTCACGGAACGGGCGCGCCCGGCGAGACACCGAAGTGGCAGCGGCTGCCGGACGCCGGGGTGGCCCCGGGGGAACTCACCGGGGCCGGCGGCCTGACGCTGCCCGGCCCGGAAGAACTTCCGGGACCGGCAGCCGGACGCCGCCCGGTCCGGGGGGCTTTCCGCCGGGCGAGGACCGCTCCGGGCGTGCTGTCGCCCCCGGCCGAACCACCCACCGGACCGTGCCCGTGACCGTGGTCAGTCCTCGCCGCCCTCGTCCTCCTCCTCGTCGCCCTCGAAGAAGTCGCCCACCTCGTCGATGACTTCCGCCGCGACCATGCCGCCGACGACGCCCACGGCCAGGCCCGCCGCTCCGGCGGCGACTGCGGTGCCGATGCCGGGGCCGGAACGGTGGCCGTCGTGGTGGCTGTCGTGGTGGCCGTCGTACTTCTCGCCGTAGTGGCCCTCATGGCCGTGGTGGCCGTACGACGCGTGCGAGCCGTAGGAGGCCCGGTGGTCGAGGAGGGTCCGGATCCAGCCGTCGGCCTCGGTGTTCCAGTCGCGGACGTCGTGGTGGCCGACGGTGAAGCGGGTCAGCGCGTCGTGGCCCTCGGCGAAGAACCCGCCGCGTTTGTCGGCCTCCAGGACGATCTCCAGGCCGCCGGGGTGGGCGAGGAAGGTCAGTTCGACCTCGTTGACCTGGTGCGCGTACTGCGGCGCCGGGACGAGTTCGATCTCCTGGTAGAAGGGCAGTTGCTGCCCGGTGCCGCCGATCCGGCCGTACTCCAGGTCCGCCGAGCGGAAGCCGAAGCCGAGTTGGCCGAACGCCTCCAGGATCGCCTCCTGGACGGGCAGCGGACCCACGGTGAGCTGGTCCAGGTCGCCCTTGTCCTTGGCGCCGGCCACGGCGAGTTCGGTGCGCACGCCGAGCACGATGCCCAGGCCCTGCCCGTACAGCTCGGTGACGGGTGTCTCCCAGGGCAGCGTCACCGTGAACGGCACGCTCCGCTCCTCGCCCTCGGCGAGCCGGAACCCGCCGCCGACGAGGAACCGGTCGAAGGCCAGGACGCCCTCGCTCTCGCCCTCGGCGTGCTCGGCCTCGACCCGCGCCACCAGCTCCAGGGCGATGTGCTCGATGTCGAAGTCCGAGCTGCCGCCCTTGAGGTGGACCCGGCCGGTGAGCGCCGCGCCGGGGCGGGCCGCACCCGGGTCGAGGACCGTGTCGACCGTGGGTCCGCCCACGCCGAGCGAGCCGAGCAGTCGTTTGAACACCATCGTGGCGTCCACTCCTTCGTCTGACAAGTACTGCGCGTTCTACGTGCATGTAGAAGAGTAGAGGCTGAATGCCCCTGAACGGCACCCGAGTTGGGCCGACCGGGTGGTGACTCCCGTATCGGGCGCTTTGCCCTTTCTTTGCCCGGCGGGAACCGCGCGACCGTGGGGCGCGTTTGAAGGGATGGGCACGCAGTGGCGTGGCCGGGAACCCTCGAAGAGCAGCAGAAGGTGGCCGCAGTGGCGATGTGGGACAAGATCAAGGACCAGGCCAAGAATCTCCAGCAGTCCCAGAGCGGCCGGAGCACGGGCGGCGGCGGGCACGCCCCGGGGTCACACTCCGGCCACTCCGGCGGCTCGGGCGGTTCCGGCGGTTCGAAGGCCCAGCTCATCGGCATGTTCAAGTCCCAGCTCGCGTCGGTGAAGACGGAGCTGAAGAGCGGCGCCTACCGGGACGCGAGCATGGCGATGTGCGCGCTGGTGGCGGCGGCCGACGGCCGGGTGGAGCCGGCGGAGCGGCGGCGCGTGGAGGAGCTGATCGTCACCAACGAGGTGCTGCAGAACTTCCCCGCGGACCAGCTCCGCCAGCGGTTCAACCAGTACGTGGACCGGCTGCTCACGGACTTCCAGGCGGGCCGGACGGAGGCGCTCCAGGTGATCGCCAAGGCCGCCAAGAAGCCCGCCGAGGCGCGTGCCGTCATCCAGACCGGCATCATCATCGCCGGCGCGGACGGGGTCTTCGAGCCCGCCGAGCAGAACGCGGTCCGCGAGGCGTGCGCCGCGCTCGGCCTGCCGCCGACCGAGTTCGCCGTCTGACCCACCGCCGTTCGCCGGGCGCGCCGTGAACACGGCCGCCCGGCACCGCAGTCGACCGCCCCTTCCGCCCTCCATGCACACATTTCCTTCACCTTGCGGTCACACCACGATCACCCTTCGGTATGCTCCTGTGCGTTCCATTCGCACCACTGAGGGGGGATTCCTCATGCACATACGCGCTGCCCTGGCGGCCACCGCCGCCGTCGCCTCCGCCGCCGGTCTCGGCCTCGTCGCCGCCGTGCCGGCCCAGGCCGCCGAGTACACCTCGGCGCTGAAGGTCAAGGGCATCCAGTACGACGCTCCCGGCCGCGACTCCAACAAGTGCTCCGGCGGCAACACCAAGGACGAGTACCTCGTCGTCAAGAACTACTCGCGCACGAAGACCGTGAACCTGAAGGGGTACCTGGTCAAGGACGCCGCGGGGAACAAGTTCACGTTCAAGGCGAGCCACAGGCTCGAACCCGGCGACTACGTGAAGCTGCGCGGCGGGCGCGGCACGGACTCCGACGCCAAGAACGTCGTCTACCGGCAGAACTGCAACTTCATGTGGAACAACGACAAGGACACCGTCTACCTGGTGAAGCCGTCCGGCAGCCGGGCCGACGTGCACAAGTACACCGCGAAGGCCAACGACAAGGACGGCAACGGGTACATCTCGTACCACGGCTGATCCGGCGGTCGGCGGCCCGGGGGGCCGGAGCCCAGGGCTGGAACCTCAAGGGACTCTGGTGCCTTTCTTAAGGCTTCTTGAAGACGGCCTCGCGGGGGCGGGTTCCGCGCCGGGCCCGTCCTAGGCTCTCGGCTACCCCCACACAGACCCGGTGGGCGCGGTCGCGTCCACCGGGACCTGTCCGCCGACCTATCAGCCGAGGTGCACCGCGCATGGGTTCCCGCCGAGCCGCCCGACCGTCCCGCTCCCACGCCCGCCCTTCCGACGGGCGGCGCACCCGCGGCACCGTCCTGGCGCTCGGCGCCGTCACCGTCACCGCCGGGGTGGGGATCACGCTGGTGACCGTGGGCGGCGAGGACGGCGGACGGTCGGACCGCGTCACCACCAGCGCCGCCGGGGAGACCTCCGGCGGCGGGGACACGGCGTCCCCCTCGCCCTCGTCCGCGTCCCCGTCGACCGGTGCGAGCGCGTCGGTGAGCGCCTCGCCGAGCAGGAGCGCCTCACCGAAGGCGAAGGCGAAGGCCGAGGAGAAGAAGGAGCCGACGCCCACGAAGACCGCCGCGGCCGTCGCGGAGACGTCCTCCGCACCCGTACGGACCGAGAGCGCGGGCGACCAGTCGTCCGACGGCGACGACTCGGGATCAGGATCGGGCTCGGGATCGGGCTCGGGATCGGGAAGTTCGTCCGGTTCGGGCAGCCAGGAGGGGCGGGTGCTCGCGCTGGTCAACGAGGAGCGGTCCGCGGCCGGCTGCTCGCCGCTCACCGAGAACGCGAAGCTGACCCGCGCGGCGGACGACTACAGCGACGTGATGGCCGCCAGCGGCGTGATGTCCCACACCGGACCGGACGGCTCCACCATGGCGTCCCGCGTCGAGGCCGCCGGTTACGAGTGGTCGGCGCTCGGCGAGAACATAGCGCGGGGACAGGCCGATGCCGCCGCCGTGATGGACGCGTGGATGAACAGCGAGGGCCATCGCGCGAACATACTGAACTGCTCGTTCAAGGAGATAGGCATCGGCCTGCACGAGGGCGACGGCGGCCCGTGGTGGACCCAGGACTTCGGCACCGGCCGCTGAACCTCCGCCGGCCAACGCTCGAACCTTCCGCCGGCCGAGCGGTTCCGTCAGCCCTCCAGCGTGAGGGACACCCGTACCCGCGCTCCGCCCAGCGGTGCCCGGTCGATCGTCAGGTCGCCGTCCGCGGCCCGTGCCGTGCGGGCCACGATGTCCAGGCCGAGGCCGGTCGAGCCGCCCACGCTGACGCCCCGGGTGAGCGCCGCCACGGGATCGGAGACCCCCGGCCCCGCGTCGTCCACGGTGAGCAGCACGTGCCGCCGCTCCCGCTCCACGCGGACGGCGAAGGCGGTGCCCTCGGGGGTGTGCCGGAAGACGTTGCCGATCAGCGCGTCGACGACCGCCGCGAGATCGTCCTCGGCGAACCGCACGGGCGTCGGACGCGGGGTGAGGTACCGCTCGTAGGGGCGTTCCTGCTGCGCCGCGAGGACCGACCAGAACTCCAGCCGCGCCGCGACCACCTCGCTCACGTCGCACGGCTTGGCGGGCGCGGCGGTGCCGGGCCGGGCCGCGGCCAGGGGGGTGCGGGCCGCGGTGATGATCGAGTCGAGTTCGCTCTCCAGCTGTACGGCGGCCTCGGTGACCCGGCGGGCGCTCTCGGTGGCCCCCATCCGGTCCGCCTCCAGGTAGAGCGCGGTCAGCGGGGTGCGCAGCCGGTGCGAGAGGTCGGCGACGAGTTCGCGTTCGACGGCGAGCAGGTCCACGACCCGGTCGGCCATGGTGTTGAACGCCGCGCCGGCCTCCTGGAGCTCGGGCGGCCCGTCCGGTTCCACCCGTACGTCGAGATCGCCGGAGCCCAGGGCGAGCGAGGCCCGTTTCAGTCCCCGCGAGGAGCGCACGACATGCGCCCCGAGCCGGTCCGCGACCAGCACCGAACCGCCGACCAGGCCGAGCGCCAGGAGGGCCATCACGCCCCAGGACGCGGCGACGCCCCGGGTCAGGTCCGCGGCGGGCACGTACGCCTCGACCACCGCGACCCGGTCGCCGGGGAGGACGACGGGCTGGAGGTGGACCCAGCCGTCGGCGGTGTCCACGGAGAGCGTCTCGCGCCGCCGCACGGCCCGGTCCAGGGCGTCCCGGGGGGCGTGCGGGGCACCGACCAGCTCGCCGCCGGGCAGCCGTACGGCGAGCCGGTCGGCGGAGCCGATCTCCGCGACGGCCTGCTGGACGTCGGCCCGCCGGGTGGTGAGGGCCAGCACCGGGGAGAGGGCCGCGGCGCGCTGCTCGGCGGCGGTGGTGGCCCGGTCGCGGGCCTGCTCCCGCACCAGCAGGGCGAGCGGGACGAGGAAGGACAGCGCCACCATCGAGGTGACCGCCAGGGCGATACCGGCGAGGGCCCGTCTCATGGCGCGCTGACCAGTTTGATCCCGATGCCGCGGACGGTGTGCAGGAGGCGGGGCTTGCGGGCCTTCTCCCCCATCTTGCGGCGCAGCGCCGAGAGGTGGACGTCGACGGTCTGGTCCTCCAGGTACGGCTGCTGCCACACCTCGGAAAGGATCCGCTGCCGCGACACGACCTGGTCGGCATGGGCGGCGAGATAGGCCAGCAGGTCGAACTCCCGCTTGGTCAGGGCGAGTTCCCGTCCGGCGAGGTGCGCGGTGCGGGCCGTCGGGTCGATGCTGAGGTCGGCGACGCGCACCGGGCGCCGCCGGTCGGCCGGGTCGTCCGCGGGCGCGGAGCGGCGCAGCACCGCGCCGAGTCGGGCGGCGAGCTGCCCGCCCGAGAACGGCTTGACGAGGTAGTCGTCGGCCCCGGCGTTGAGCAGCCGGATGATCTCCGTCTCCTCGTCGCGGGCGGTGGCGACGAGCACGGGGACGCGGGAGATGCCGCGGATCATGCGCAGCACGTCCAGCCCGTCGAGGTCGGGCAGGCCGAGGTCGAGGACGACGATGTCCGGCGGGCTCCGGGTGATCTCGCGCAGCCCCTCGAAGCCCTGGTGCGCGGTGCGGACGGCATGACCGTGCCCGGTCAGGACCTCGATCAGCGCGGCCCGGATCACGGGGTCGTCCTCGACGACAAGTACGGAGGCCATGGGCAGGCACGTTAGCCGGTCGGTCACTATGGTGTCGTGTCCCGTCTCCTGCGCTACCTGCTGATCTGGCTCGTCTGTACGGCGGCCAGTGTGACGGCCGTCATCCTCACGATCCACTTCGTGCTGGGCTCGACCCGGCCGACGGCACCGGTCGCGCAGTCGGCGCCGGGGCCGCCCTCCGCCTCGCCGAGCCCCTCGCCCAGCCGCTCCGCGCGGTCCTCCCCCAGCGCCTCGCCGAGCCGGGAGGAGGCCGGGCCGAGCCCGTCCCGGACCGCCTCCGCGCCGGTGCCCGCGCGGCCGACGACCGCCTCGCCGACGCCGACCGCCCGCGCCACGGCCCGGCAGCCGGAGCCCGCCGAGCGGGAGACGACGACGGGGTGCGACGAGGGCGGCTCCGGGGTGTACACGGTGCCGTCCGAGGGCGGGAAGGTCACGGTGCGGTTCGGCGGCCAGGGGGTGTGCCTGATCTCGGCGGTGCCGGACCAGGGGTTCACGGTGAGTACGCGGCAGGACGCGCCGCAGACGTTGACGGTGACGTTCTCGGCGGACCGCCACCGCTCGGAGATCACGGCGACGACGCAGCCACGCGACCAGGCACGGGTGAGCGAGGTCTCCTTCTAGCGAGGTCTCCTTCTAGCGAAGTCTCCTTCTGGAGGGTGGGGTGCCGCAGGCCGCTTCCAGAAGGTGCGGGCGACGCGGCTGGTGGTCGGGCACCTCACGGCGTGACGGGGCGCCCCCGCACGCGGTGCGGGGGCGCCCCTGGAACCCGTCGGATCAGACGAGGTCGAACCGGTCGAGGTTCATGACCTTGACCCACGCGGCGACGAAGTCACGGACGAACTTCTCCTTGGCGTCGTCGCTCGCGTAGACCTCGGCGAGCGCCCGGAGTTCGGAGTTGGAGCCGAAGACCAGGTCGGCGCGGCTGCCCGACCACTTCACCTCGCCGGTGGCGGCGTCCCGGCCCTCGAAGAGGGCGGCGTCCTGCGAGGTGGCCTTCCACGTCGTGCCCAGGTCGAGCAGGTTGACGAAGAAGTCGTTGGTGAGGGCGCCGGGGGTGTCGGTGAGGACACCGAGGCGGGACTCCTGGTGGGTGGCGCCCAGCACGCGCAGGCCGCCGACGAGGACCGTCAGCTCCGGGGCGCTGAGGGTCAGCAGGTTGGCGCGGTCCAGCAGCAGGTACTCGGCGGGGAGCCGGTTGCCCTTGCCGAGGTAGTTGCGGAACCCGTCGGCGGTCGGCTCCAGCGCGGCGAACGACTCGACGTCCGTGTGTTCGAGACCGGCGTCCACCCGGCCCGGGGTGAACGGCACCTCGATCTCGAAGCCGGCCTCCTTGGCGGCCCGCTCCACGGCCACCGACCCGGCGAGGACGATCAGGTCGGCCAGGGACACCTGGCGGGTGGCGCCCTCGTTGAAGTCGCGCTGGATGCCCTCCAGGGCGCTGAGGACGGTGGCGAGGCGGTCGGGGTCGTTGACCTCCCAGGTGCGCTGCGGCTCCAGGCGGATGCGGGCGCCGTTCGCGCCGCCCCGCTTGTCGCTGCCGCGGTAGGTGGAGGCCGACGCCCAGGCGGTGGAGACCAGCTGGGCGGCGGTCAGCCCCGAGTCGAGGATCTTCGCCTTGAGGGCGTCGATGTCACCGGCGCCGAGCGGCTCGCCCGCGCGCTCCGGCAGCGGGTCCTGCCACAGCAGCGTCTCCTCGGGCACCTCCGGGCCGAGGAGGAGCGACTTCGGGCCCATGTCGCGGTGGGTCAGCTTGTACCAGGCACGGGCGAAGGCGTCGGCGAACTCCTCCGGGTTCTCGTGGAAGCGGCGCGAGATCGGCTCGTAGATCGGGTCGAGGCGCAGCGACAGGTCGGTGGTGAGCATGTTCGGCGCGATGCGCCTGGAGGCGTCGTGGGCGTGCGGGACGGTGCCCTCGCCGGCGCCGTCCTTCGGCTTCCACTGGTGGGCGCCGGCGGGGCTCTGGGTCAGCTCCCACTCGTAGCCGAAGAGGTTGTCGAAGAAGCCGTTGCTCCACCGGGTGGGCGTGGTGGTCCAGGTGACCTCCAGGCCGGAGGTGATGGTGTCGGCGCCCTTGCCGGTGCCGTAGGTGTTGCGCCAGCCGAGGCCCTGCTCCTCCAGGGAGGCGGCCTCGGGGTCGGCGCCGACGCTGTCCGCGGGACCGGCGCCGTGGGTCTTGCCGAAGGTGTGGCCGCCGGCGATGAGGGCCACGGTCTCCTCGTCGTTCATCGCCATCCGGGCGAAGGTCTCCCGGATGTCGCGGGCCGCGGCGAGCGGGTCCGGGGTGCCGTTGGGGCCCTCGGGGTTGACGTAGATGAGGCCCATCTGGACGGCGCCGAGCGGGTTCTCCAGCTCGCGGTCACCGGTGTAGCGGTCGTCGCCGAGCCAGGTGGTCTCGGGGCCCCAGTACACGTCCTCCTCGGGCTCCCACACGTCCTCGCGGCCGCCGGCGAAGCCGAAGGTCTTCAGGCCCATCGACTCCAGGGCGACGTTGCCGGAGAGGATCAGCAGGTCGGCCCAGGACAGGCTCTGGCCGTACTTCTTCTTCACCGGCCACAGCAGGCGGCGGGCCTTGTCGAGGTTGGCGTTGTCCGGCCAGCTGTTGAGCGGGGCGAAGCGCTGCTGGCCGGCGCCGGCGCCGCCGCGGCCGTCGCTGATCCGGTAGGTGCCCGCGCTGTGCCAGGCCATGCGGACGATGAACGGGCCGTAGTGCCCGAAGTCCGCGGGCCACCAGTCCTGCGAGGTGGTCAGCGTCTCGGCGATGTCCCGTTTGACGGCCGCCAGGTCGAGGCCCTGGAACGCCTCGGCGTAGTCGAAGTCCGCGTCGAGCGGGTTGGACACCGGGGGGTTCTTGGCGAGGATGCGTACGTTGAGCCGCTCGGGCCACCACTGGCGGTTTCCGCCGCCCTGCGTCGGGTGGGCGGCGCGCCCGTGCGCGACCGGGCAGCCGCCCTCGCCCTCGGCCTTCGGGTCGGTGACGATCGCGTCGTGGTTCTCGGTCATGGGAGTCCTTCCGGGCATGGTTCTCTTGGCTCAGCGAGGCGTGCTCAGGTGTTCACGAGTCGGGGGTACAGGCGGGGCACAGGCCCCAGTAGGTGACCTCGGCCTCGTCGACCGTGAAGCCGTGGGTGTCGGAGGCCGACAGACAGGGGGCGTGACCGACCGCGCAGTCCACGTCGGCGACCGCGCCGCAGGAACGGCACACCACGTGGTGGTGGTTGTCGCCGACACGGCCCTCGAAGCGGGCCGGGCTGCCGGCCGGTTCTATCCGGCGTATCAGTCCGGCGGCCGTGAGGGCGTGCAGCGCGTCGTAGACGGCCTGCACGGAGATGTGGCCGACGCGGTCGCGCACTCCGGCGGCGAGCGCCTCGACCCCGAGATGGTCACCGCGGCGGACCGTCTCCAGCAGCGCGACGCGTGCGGCCGTCACCCGCAGGCCGGCGCCGCGCAGTTCCTCGGCGGCGGCCGGAGGCCGGGATGCGGTCATGGCGACGAACCTACGCCTCAGACCTGAACAGTTAAAGAGAACGAACGGTTCAAGTTCGGTGACCTTCAGGGGGGTTGCCGTGGGCCTCGGAGCCAACAGAACTGATGCGCTACATTTTGCTTCTCTTTGAACCCACCCGTCTCACCTCTCTCTCACGTCACGGAGCCGGCACTCTCATGAGCGACATCGTCAACGGACTGGGGCGGGCCTCCGCCTACGGCGCCCTCGGTCTGGTCCTGCTGGTCCTCGGCATCGTCCTGGTCGACGTGCTGACGCCCGGGAAGCTCGGCCGGCAGATATGGGAGCAGCGCAACCGCAATGCCGCCACGGTGCTCAGCTCGGCTCTGCTGGGCATCGGCGCGATCGTGTTCACGTCGATCTGGACGACGTACGACGACTTCGGCAAGGGCCTGGTGTCCACGGCGGTGTTCGGGCTGCTGGGCCTGGTGATGATGGCCGTGGCGTTCTGGGTGGTGGACCTGATCACGCCGGGCCGGCTGGGCGCGACGCTGGTCGAGCCGGAGCCGCACCCGGCCGTGTGGGTCACGGCCTCCTGCAACCTGGCGGTGGCGGCCGTCATCTCGGCGTCCATCGCCTGAACCCCCGTGACGCCCGGGGCCGCTCCCGGGCCGCCCCCGGGCGTCACGGCACGGCGGGTCCGGTGACGTACCGCCCCTCGGTGTCGTAGGGCCAGACGTTGGTCCGGCAGCCGTGCAGGCCCTTGATCTGCTGCAGCATGACCGGCGCGGGTTCGCCCGCGCCGGGGCAGGTCACATGGCCGTGGCCGAGGAAGTGGCCGACCTCGTGGTTGATGATGAGGGCCCGGTAGGAGGGCACGTCGTCCGCGTAGTACCGGGTGGCGAGTTCCCAGCGCTTGAGGTTGACCATGACGTCCTGGCCGACGTTGCAGTTGACCTCGCCGCCGGTGTCCAGGCCGTACTGGCCGCAGATGTCGTCGACCGTGCCGGCGGTGGCGAGCCGGACGCGGAAGTCGGAGGTGTCGCCGGACACCCGGCGGAAGCCGACCTTCCCGTCGGCGGTCCAGCCGCGCTCGTCGGCGAGTATCTCCTCCACCTCGGCGGCGACCTCGTCCACCGACCGTCCGATGCCGTCCTCGACCTGGACACGGTAGGTGAGGGTCCGCCCGGTCCCGCCGACGCGCTGTCCGCCGCCGCCCGCGGTGGTGAACGTCCCCGGGCCCGTGGCCGGAATCGACACCTTCTCCTTCTCCTTCTCCTTCTCCTTCTCCTTCTCCTTCTGTTTCTGTTTCTGTTTCTGCTTCTCCTCGTCGGTGGTCTCGGCGGACCGGCTCGTGGACGGGGCCGGGCCGGCGGCGGAGCCGTCGTCCGGCTCCCGCAGGACGAAGGCGCCGACGGCCGACAGCACCACGCCCACGGCGAGTCCCGCCAGGAACCGTCCGGGTCTCCCCCGCCGTCCGCGGGCGCGGCGGACACGGCGGGGGTGGCGCGCGGCGGGCTCGGCGGCGGGCGGCAGGGTCGTCGTACGGTGCGCGTTCATGATCGTTCAGGATGTGAGGCCCGTGTGATGGGGCGGGGACCGCTGTGGGATCTCTTCGTAACAGCCGCCACCCGCCACGGTGGCGCGCACCGGCCGCCCCGCATACTGAGCCGCATGCCACGTGTCCTGATCATCGAAGACGACCGCGCCGTACGGGAGGGCCTGCGGCTCGCCCTGCGTCGCCAGGGACACGAGGTCGCCGCCGCGCCGACGGGCGAGGACGGTCTGGCGCAGGTACGGGCGTTCCGGCCGGACGCCGTGGTGCTGGACCTGATGCTGCCCGGCATGTCCGGACTGGAGGTGTGCCGCCGCATCCGCGACCGCGAGCAGATACCGATCATCATGGCCACGGCGCGCGGCGACGACACGGACGTGGTGGTGGGGCTGGAGGCCGGTGCCGACGACTACGTGGTCAAGCCCGTACGGGCTCGGGTGCTGGACGCCCGTATCCGGGCCGTGCTGCGGCGCGCGAGCGGACCGCCGGCCGAGTTCGGGACACCGGCCGTCGAGCACCACGGGGAGCTGGTCGTGGACCGTGCCGGACTGACCGTCACCCACCGCGGCGAGCCGGTCGCCCTCGGCCCCTCCGAACTGCGGCTGCTGCTCACGCTGTCCGCCTCCCCCGGACAGGTGTTCAGCCGGCAGCAGCTCCTGGAGGCCGTGTGGGAGCACAGTTACCACGGGGACGCGCGGCTCGTGGACGCCTGCGTGAAGCGGCTGCGGGGGAAGATCGGCGAGTCCTCGGACCGTCCCCGGTACGTCCACACCGTGCGCGGCTTCGGCTACCGCTTCGCGTCCCGGTGAGAAGTTCGGTGAGCAGCTCGGTGAAAAGTTCGGTGAGAAGTTCGCTCCGGCTGCCGCGGCCGCTGACCGGGCTGCGGGTGCGGCTGGTGGTGGCGTTCGCCGCCGTGGCCGCGGCGGCGACGGTGACGACGGGCGCGCTGACGTTCCGCGAGGCCCGCACCGGCGTCCTCCAGCAGAGCCAGGACACGGTGATCGAGGCCTTCCGGGACCGTGTGGACGCCCTCGCGCCCAACTACCCCTACCCGCCGTCGCGTGCGGACCTGGCGTCGCTCGCCGCGGACGTCGCGCGCGGCGGGCGCTCGGCCGGCTGGCGGGTGCTGGCTGTCTACCGGGAGCTGAGCGCGACCTCCTCGGAGGGCGACGCGTTCGGTGAGCTGTCCCCGGCGCTGCGGGAGGCGGTGCGCTCGCACCCGGCCACGGTGTTCCAGCGGGTGTCGGAGCACGGCCGTTCCTCGCTGGTCGTCGGCACGCCCGTCGTCCACGCCGGTCCGGACGCGGACGGGTGGAAGGTCTCCGACCTGGAGCTGTACCTGACGGTGCCGCAGCAGGAGGAGCAGGGGTACGTCGACGCCCTGGTCGCCGCGGTCGAGCGGGCGACGGTGCCCGCCCTCGCGCTGGCCGTGCTCCTCGCGCTGCTGGCGGCGCGCGGGGTGCTGCGGCCGGTCCGGGAGCTGCGCCGGGCCACCCGGGACATCGCGCGGGGCCGGCTGGACACCCGGCTCGCCGTGCGCGGCTCGGACGAACTGGCCGAGCTGTCGCACAGTTTCAACGAGACCGCCGCCGCGCTGGAGGAGTCGGTGGCCGAGCTGCGGCGCATGGAGGCCGGTGCGCGCCGGTTCGCCGCCGACGTCTCGCACGAGCTGCGCACCCCGCTGGCCGCGATGTCGGCGGTGACGGACGTACTGGACGAGGACGCGGCGGGCCTGGACGACGACACCGCGACGGCCGTACGGCTGATCAGCGAGGAGACGACGAAACTGGCGTCGCTGGTGAACGACCTGATGGAGATCTCCCGGTTCGACGCGGGCGCGGCCGGCCTGCACCTGGACGACATCGACCTCGCCGAGTCCGTGCGGCGGACGCTGGCCGCCCGGGGCTGGCAGGACACGGTGGAGACGGAACTGCCCGTCCCCGGCGCAGTGCGCGGCCGGGTCGATCCGCGCCGCCTCGACGTGGTGGTCGCCAACCTGGTCGCCAACGCCCTCCGGCACGGCGGACCGCCCGTCAGGGTCCGGCTGACGGCGACGGAAGCGCCACCGGGGGCGCCCGGGGCGGCGGAGTCGGCGGGCCGGTCGGCCGTCATCGAGGTCAGGGACGCCGGGCCGGGCATCGACGAGGCGGTGCTGCCGCACGTTTTCGACCGCTTCTACAAGTCGGACACCGCCCGCTCCCGCAGCGAGGGCAGCGGACTGGGGCTGGCGATCACCACGGAGAACGTCCGGCTGCACGGCGGCACCGTCCGGGCGGCCAACCACCCGGACGGCGGTGCCGTCTTCACGGTCGTCCTCCCCTTGCGGCGGCCGGGGGCCGACGCCCCGGCGGCGGGGAGGAAGTCATGAGTCCGATGCCGCGACGGCCGGTGCGCGCCCGGTCCGCGCTGCTCTGGCCGCTGCTGGTGCTGGGGTGGTCCGCCGCCGCCTGTGACATCCCGGCGACCGGTGTGGTCGAGGCGGGGGGACCGGCGAGCGGGGTGCGGCCCGCCGTCCCCACGACCGCACCGGAGTCGACGGACGCGCCGATTCCGCGTCCGCCCGTGGTGGCCCCGGTCCCGCTGTACTTCGTCGAGGACGGGACCCTGGTGGCCGTCACGCGCGCGGAGGCCGGTCCGGCCGACCCCGCGACCGCCGTGGCCTTGCTGTTCGAGGGACCCGACAGGACCGAACGGCGGCGGGGCCTGGACACCGAGCTGCCGCGCGGGGGTGCCGCGCCGGCCGTGCGGACGGAGGGGGCGACGGTGGCGATCGGCCTGTCGGCCGCCGCGGAGCCGCTGAGCGTGACGGCCGTCGACCAGCTGGCCTGCACGGCCGCCGCCGCGCGGCTCGCGCAGGACCCGGAGCTGGGGACGACGCTGGTGACGGTGGAACAGCCGGACGGCCGGCTGGCGGGCCGCTCCAGCGACGACTGCCCGGACGTCCCGGGGCGGGCGGCCACCGCGGCCTCGCGCCCGTCGTCCGCCGCCTCCGGCGCGTCGCCCCGCTGACCCGGCGGCGCGAGGGCGCGACAGCGCGAGGGCGCGACAGCGCGAGGGCGCGACAGCGCGGCGGCGTGGCGGAGGACGGCGCGAGGGCGCCCCCGGTGTCTGGCACGCTGTCAGCAGGACCGCCACGGTCGCCACGGGGAAGGACCGGCATGATCATTTTCGGCACCAAGGGCTACCTCTACCAGCTCGCGATACTGACGCTGGTGTGCGGCGCGTGCGGCAACCCCGCCGCGCACGCGCTGCGCAAGCGCGTCACCAAGTTCACCCTCTTCTTCGTCCCGCTCTTCCCCGTCTCGACGAAGTACGCGACGCAGTGCACGTTCTGCGGCGCGGAGCGGAAGCTGGACCGGGCGGAGGCGGAACGGCTCCAGGCCCGGGAAGCCGGGCACGCGGAATCTCCGTATCGTACGTAAAGATCACGGAACGCCCCGTACGTCCTTGGAGACCGTATGCCGCTGTCCTGCTCCCGCCGGGGCTTCGTCCGGGCGACGGGCGGTGCCGCCGCCGCGCTGGGGTTCGCCGGGACGGCGGCGGCGGTGGGCGCGGGCGGCGGACCCGCCGGGTCCGAGGGCGAGTTCGCGCGGCTGCGGGAGACCTGGCGCGGGCTGATCCTCGGGTCCGGTTTCCGGCCCACCGCGGAGCCGTTC
>NZ_JAVRHI010000473.1:0-9767 GCF_034105845.1 Streptomyces sp. CRN 30
CGGCGGACGGCGACCGGGTCGCCGCGGATGTCCTGCGCGCCGCCGCCCGGCACATGGCCGACTCCGCCGCCGCGGTCTGCCCCGCCGGCGACGGGGTCCCGGTCGCCGTCACCGGCGGGCTGCTGAAGCTGGGCGAGCCTCTCACCGGGCCCCTGGACGAGGAGCTCGCGCGGCGGCTGCCGCACGCGCGGCGGGTACCGGCCGAAGGCGATCCGCTGGACGGCGCGGTACGGATCGCGGCCGCACTGACGACCGGTCCGGTACCCCTTCCAGGGGACGCTGGAATGCTCTGGACGGCGGCCTCGGCGGGTGGCTGACTTCGGCCTGCGCGGGTGGCTGACTTCGGTCCTCCGGCGAGGGGAATAGTACTGATGTCGTCCGATCCGTACGTCACTGATCAGACAAAACCGGACGGATACCGCTCACCTGCCCCCTCCCCGAACAGGGGAGCCCAGTAAGCCAGTAACATGCGGCGCCATGAGCTCCCCCACTGGGCCCGCGTCCGGCCTGCCAGTACGAATGCCGCGCCCCCGTCAGCCGGGACGGCACCGTCGCCCCGAGCCCCTGGTGGCTCCCGAGGGCGCGCCCGCGCTCGTCCTGGCCGTGCCCGGCACGCCCAGCGGCGCCACGCGGGGCCTCGCCGAGGAGGTCGTGAGCATCGCCCGCTCCGAGCTTCCCGGCCTGGACGCGCGGATCGGGTACCTCGACGGGGACGACGCCGAGTTCCCGTCGCTGACGGCCGTGCTGGCGCACGCCGCCGAGGAGCGCACGGCCCGCTACGAGCAGGCCGTCGCGGCCGGTGTCGAGGCGAAGGAGCCCGAGGGCCCCGTCGCCGTCGTCGTGCCGCTGCTGGCCGGTCCGGACAGCGCGCTGCTGCGCCGGGTCCGCCAGTCCGTGATGGACAGCCGGGTCGCGGCCGAGCTGACGGACGTACTGGGCCCGCACCCGCTGCTGGCCGAGGCGCTGCACGTGCGGCTCTCCGAGGCCGGTCTGGCCCGCGCCGACCGTGCCCGGCTCTTCACCGTGGCGACCGCGGCGGACGGCATCGTCCTGGCCTCCGTGGGCGGCGACGAGGCGGTGCAGGCGGCCGGCATCACCGGCATGCTGCTCGCCGCGCGCCTCGCGGTGCCGGTGATGGCGGCGGCGCTGGACCAGGAGGGCTCGATCGCGTCGGTCGCCGATCAGCTGCGGAACTCCGGTTCCCAGCAGCTCGCGCTCGCGCCGTACCTGATCGGCCCGGAGATCGAGGCGTCGCTGCTTCAGGAGGCGGCCAAGGAGGCCGGCTGCTCCGTCGCCGACCCGCTGGGCCCGTATCCGGCGATCGGCAAGCTGACCCTGGCCAAGTACACGACGGCGCTCGGTATCACCCCGCCGCAGCCGCAGGGGACGCCGGTCCGCTGAGGGCGTCCGAGGGTGACATGACGGACGCGGGGCCCGTCCGGTTCAGGTGAACCGGACGGGCTTCGGCGTTCCGGACACCGGCACGGCGGCCCGACGTCCGGCGTACGGCGTCCGGGGTACGGCACAGGGCGGCCGGCTCCGGCGTCCGGTCGGAGCGTCAGCCGAAGATAACGCAGGACGCCGCCGGTACGGCCACCGTGCCGGAGCGGCGGGGCAGGCCGGTCCCTTCGTCGACCGCGAACCAGGTGACGTTCCCGGAGCGTTCGTTGGCGACGTACAGGAAACCGTCGGCCTCGGAGAGCGCCCGGGGCCAGTGGCCGCCGCACGGCACCGTGCCGGCCGGCCGCAGGGTGTCGCCCTCGACGGCGAACGCCGTCAGTACGTCCGCCCCGCGGGTCGCGGTCCACACGAAGCGCCCGTCGGACGAGGCCACGATGCCGGACGGGTAGACGTCGCCCGCGGCGGCGCCCGGCAGGACCGGCACCTCGGTGAGCGGCCGCAGCGCGCCCTCCTCCGCGTCCCAGCGGCAGACGGTGACGGTGGGCGCGAGTTCGTTGACGACGTAGGCCCGGGTGCCGTCCGGGTGGAAGGCCAGGTGCCGCGGCCCGGAACCGGGGCGCAGCGCGGTCTCCCGGTGGACGGCGAGAGCACCGTCCGTCAGCGTGCACACCCGCACGGAGTCGGTGCCGAGGTCGACGCTCACGGCCCACCGTCCGCTCGGGTCGGGCTGCACCTGGTGGGCGTGCGGGCCCTGCTGCCGGGGCGCGTGCGGGCCCGATCCGGTGTGCCGGAGGACGCCGGACGCGGTACGGGCCAGGGTGCCGTCGGTGCGGACGGGTACCGCGGTGACGCTGCCGGAGCCGTAGTTGGCGGTCAGGACGTGTCCCGCGTAGAGGCCGAGGTGGGTGGGGCCGCTGCCGCCGACGGGGGTGCGCGGCCCGGCGGGCACGGGCCCGTCGGCGGTCACGCGGTAGGCCGCCACCGCGCCGTCGGTCGTCTCGCTGACGGCGTAGAGCATGTCCCCGCCGGGCGAGAGGGCCAGGTAGGAGGGGTCGGGCAGGCCGTCCACCGCGCCGAGGAGGGTCAGCGCGCCGTTGTCCGGGGCGAGTGCCGCGGTGACGATGCCGGGGCCGCCGGCCGCCGTGAACGACCCGATGAACGCCCGCCGCTGCCGGTCCGTGCCCGCCGCCACCGCATCCGTCACCGCTGTGCCCCTCTCGTCCCGTACCGTGCCGCCGACGGTAGCAGTCGATCTTTTCTGGTCCGGACGACCGAGCCGAGCAGGGCCGGCCGGTCCATGTCCCGAAAGGGGCGCGGGGAACCGCACGACCAGCCACCACGGACCCGCACCGGACCCCGCCCGTCGGTCAGATCCGGTCGGAGGCCAGGACCACCGGACCCCGCAGCGGCGCCGCCAGCTCCGCCAGCGCGTGTTCCAGCCGGTGGAGGTGGGCGAGGACCGGTTCGACCGCGACGGCACGGTGCGTGCCTGCGGGGAGCGCGCCGCCGCCGGTCAGCGCCTCCACCGCGGTCTCCACACGCCGGCACGCCGCGGCCAGCCGCGCGTCGTGCGAGGCCTCCGGGTCGGCGGCGACGGCCACCAGCCCGCGGATCTCCCGGGCGCAGTCGTCGAGCAGCGCCAGCACCCGGCGGGCGCGGCGTTTGCGGTCGCGCCACGGGCTGAGCGGGTGCACGAGCGGCGCCACCGACAGCCGTACGCGTCCGAGCAGCTGTTCCAGCTCGGCCACGCGCGGTGCCGGGTCGGCCCCGGGCGTCCCGGCGATCCGGGCGGCCGCCTCGGCGGTGCACGCGTGGACGCAGCGCAGCGCCCGCTGGATCCAGCCGTCGGTGACGGCGTGCGTGGTGACCGGCAGGACGAGGAGCACCGCGAGGGCGGCGCCGAGCGCGCCCACGGCCGTCTCCGCCAGCCGCAGGGCGAGCAGGCCGGGGGTGAGCACGCCGAGGAGCCCGTAGAGCAGTTCGGCGAGCAGGGTGACGCAGAGCATCATCCAGGTGTAGGACACGGCGGCCGAGTAGAAGATGCCGAAGACGCAGGCGGCGGCGAGCACGGCGCTGGGGACGGCCGAACCGGCGACCGGGACGGCGACGAGCAGGCCGAGGGCGATGCCGACGGCCGTGCCGAGGACCCGGCGGAAGCCGCGGACCAGGGTCTCGCCGCGCGAGGTGGTGTTGACGAAGACCCACCAGGTGGCGCCCACGGCCCAGTACCAGCGCTGCCCGGACACCAGCTGGCCCACGACCAGGGCGAAGCCCGCGCCGGCCGTGGCCTGGACGGCCTGGCGGGTGGTGATGCGGGCGAGGCCGCGACCGCCGGACGGGGCGGGCGCCGCGGGCGCCGGGAGGCGGCGTTCGTAGCACCAGGCACCGAACCGCACCGTCGCCGCCGTCGCCACGGACAGCAGGACGGCCGCGTACAGCGCGGCGAGCTGTCCGGGGGTGGTGTGCAGGAACTGCGCCACGAAGTAGGTCATGAAGGCGAAGACGCCGAGGCTGTGCCCGCGCGGGCCCCACCGGCGCGCGTACACGCCCGCGCCGGTGACGGCGAGGAAGACGAGGTCCCGGGCGACGGGGTGGTCGTGCAGTCCGGCGGCAGCGGCGAGCACGGGCAGGCCGACGGCCGGCAGCAGCGCGGTGGTGACCGCCTGGCCGCGGACGGTGGCGTCGGTGACGGTGAACAGGGCGAGCAGCGCGGCCAGCCCGCCGGTGACCGCACCGGCGAGGGACTGCCCGGCCAGGCCGCACACGGCGACGGCCGCGCCGATGCCGAGGACGGCCCGAGCCGCGAACCGCAGCCGCACCCGACCCGGGTCCGGCGCGACGAACACCCTCTTCAGCACCAACGTGCCCTCCCCTTCGGCCGTACCGGCACGGAACCTTCCGGCACACCGGTGCGGAACCTTCCGGCACACCGGTGCGGAACCTCTCGGCGCACCGGTGCGGAACCTTTCGGCGCACCGGCATGAAAAAGGCGCCGCGGGGTCCGCAGCGCCATCGACTCCTCCATATCACCATCCGCCCCACCGATGGCTCAAGAGGTACGATCTTCACTGGGCCATTGGCCCAGTGAACAGGGCATCGTCGCGTCCAGCGGGCGGCCAACGGACCAGCCCGGAAGCGGTCGGCGACGATCAGGCACCGTACGAGGAGTGACCGCCGTGGCCGTGGCCGTGGACGAACTGGACACCCGCATCCTGCGGCTGCTGCTGGAGCAGCCTCGCACCAGCGTGCGCGAGTACGCCCGTATCCTCGGCGTCGCGCGCGGCACGGTGCAGGCGCGGCTCGACCGCCTGGAGCGGGACGGCGTGATCACCGGTACGGGCCCGGTCCTCTCCCCCGCCGCGCTCGGGCACCCGGTACTGGCCTTCGTGCACATCGAGGTGACACAGGGCCATCTCGACGACGTCGGGGACGCGCTCGCCGCGGTGCCCGAGATCGTCGAGGCGTTCTCGATCACGGGCGGCGGGGACCTGCTGACGCGGGTCGTGGCGCGGGACAACGCCCACCTGGAGGACGTGATCCAGAAGCTGATCAGCCTGCCCGGCGTGGTCCGCACCCGTTCCGAGGTGGCGCTGCGCGAACGGGTGCCGCAGCGCCTGCTGCCGCTGGTGGAGTCGATCGGCCGCGCCGCGTCGGCGGCCGGAGTGCCCGGCGAGTGACGTTCGTACTCGCCAGTACTGAGGCGGGCGTCGTACGCGGACCGAGCCGGAGACGTCGTACGCGGACCAAGTCGGCGAGTGTCCCGGGTGCCGGGCGGCAGGTTTTGCCCGGAGCGGTGATTGGTTCGTGGTGCGCGTCCGTATCTCCTGGTGTCCGACTCTGTCCCGACCTCAGGAGGAACGATGCGCGTCACGCGCACCACCGCGGCAACCGCCTTCGTGATCGGCGCCCTCGTCCTCACTCTCACCGCCCTCGCCTACCCGACCATGCTCGGCGTGAAGAACACCGCCGGCGGACCGGACCGCGTCATCGCCGAGACCAGGTACGGGCCGCTGACCGAGGCCGACCGGGACTTCGTGGTGAAGGTCCGGGCCGCCGGACTGTGGGAGTACCCGCTGGGCCTGCTGGCCATGGAGCGGGGAACCACACCGGAGATGAAGGAGGCCGGTGAGCACCTGGTCGCGGGCCACTCGCGGCTCGACGCCACCTGCCGCAAGATCGCGCCGGAGCTGGGCCTCACGCTGCCCAACCGGGCGTCCCCGCAGCAGCAGCAGTTCGTCGCGACCGTGGAGGGCACGACGGGCAAGCAGTTCGACACCACGGCGGTGAACATCATGCGGGTGACCCACGGGCAGATCTTCCCGGCCATCGCCAAGATCCGCGCCAACACGGAGAACAGCCTGGTCCGTCAGCTCGCCGACCAGGCCAACGACACCGTCCTGGACCACATCACCGTCCTGGAGAGGACCGGCCTGGTCAACTTCGACCAGGCCAACCTCCAGCAGACCTCGCCGCCGAACCTGCCCGCGGCCCAGCTGACGCCGCCGGCACCGCAGCCGGGGGAACCGGTGGTGTCCCTGACCGAGCCGCCGGGGCTGGACGTGAACACGACATCGCCGACGCCGAGCCCGTCGGCCGGACGGTGAGGGTGATATCAGGAGCGGCGGCCGGGCCGACCCCGCCGGGCACCGCTCTTCTGGCCGGTGCCTTTCTGGCCGCCGGTCTTCTTCTGAGGGGCGCTCTTGCGGGCGGTGCCTCTCTGGGCCGTGCTCTTCTGGCCCGTGCTCTTCTCGCCCCCGGCGGGCTTGCGGCGGGCGTCGTCGCGCTCGCCCCTCCGCTGCTCCGGCGCGTCCTGCCGGCGTCCCCGCGTGCTGTTCACGGTGCGGCCGCGGACGATGCCGATGAACTCCTCCACCAGGTCGGTGTGCGCGTCCTGCGGCCAGGAGAGCGCCACGTCCGAACCGGGGGCGTCGGTCACCGGCCGGTGCGTGAGGTCCTTGCGGTGGTGCAGCCGGGCCAGCGACAGCGGCACGACCAGGACGCCGACCCCGGCCGCCACCAGCTCGATCGCGTCGGCCGTGGTGGCGGGGCGTTCGACGGCGGGCCGTCCCGGCGGCCGCTCCCAGCCCAGTACGTCGTCCAGAGGATGGAACACGACCTCGTCGGACAGGTCCGCCAGGCTCACCTCGTCGGCCGCCGTGACGAGGTGGTCCTTGGGCACCACCACGACCGTGGTCTCGGTGTAGAGGGGGATGGCGCTGAGGACGTCGCGGTCGACGGGCAGCCGCACCAGTCCGGCGTCGGCGTCACCCGCCGTCAGCACACCCGGCGCCTCGGCGGCGGCGACCTGCGCCAGATCCAGCGGGACGCCGGGCAGCCGCTCGCCCCAGATCCGCACCCACTTGCCGGGCATCACACCGGGAACGTAGGCGAGGCGGAACGAGAGAGGGGCGTCCGGGGTCTCCGAGGCTGTCACCTGGCCAGGTTACCGGGCGTGGTCGGGAACAGGACACGCGCTCGATACCCTTGACCCATGACCGAGCACCAGAGCCCCCAGACGATGAAGCCCGCGACCGCGGCGAAGAAGCTGGGTGTGTACCTCGACGCCACACCCGCCGAGTTCCGCGAGGGCACGGTCTCCCGCGCCGAGCTGAACGCGCTCCAGGCCGACCCGCCCCAGTGGCTGTTCGACCTGCGCCGCGACGGCCCGCACCCGCGGCCGGTGGTCGCCGCCAAGCTGGGCGTCTCCATCACCGGGCTGCGCCGCGGCGGCATCGACGAGGCGCTCACCACGGAGCAGATCGAGGCGCTCAAGCACGAAGCGCCCGAGTGGCTCCAGCGGGAGCGCGCCACCCAGGCCGACGTGCGCAAGGAGACGGTCCGGGTGAAGAAGCTGCACGCCGAGCGGGCGGAGCGTGCCGAGGGCACCGAGAGCGCCTGACGCCCGGCCGGCGCCGCCCCTCAGTCCTCGGCGGCGCCGCCGCCCCGCTCAGCCCTCGGCGGCGCCCTCCACCCGTCGGCCGGTATGGCTCCAGGCGTACTGCAACCAGTCGGAGACGGTGACGGCGCTCAGCCCGGCGCACACCAGCCGGGTGGCGCGGGGCGCGCAGGCGTAGGAGGCGACGAGCCCGCCGGCCACCCACGCGGAGGTGCAGAACGGGCAGGACACCAGGTCGCCGACGGCCCGGCGCAGACCGCTGCCGCGTGCCGCGTCGTTCACCTCACCGGCCTGGCCCGCGCCCTCCCGGCGGGTGAACGGCGCCCGCAGGAACCCGGTGACCTTGTCCTTCGTCAGCAGCCGGGACGCCTTGAACGTGGCCGTGCCCAGCAGAGCGACGTCCCAGGGCGGCACCCCGTCGGGCAGCCGCACCCCGCGACGCCGGGCCGCCAGGGCGAAGAGTCCCGCTCCGGCCGCGAAGGTGGTCACCAGGGCGGCGTAACCGCCGAGCGGTGCCTCGTCCTCGTCGGCGTAGCCGCTCCGGACCTCCGTCATCGTGCCTCCCTCGTCCGGCCCGTCGCGGCCCGGTCCGTGGCCGGGTGCCCGCCGCCCGGACGGAGTAACCGGAGTACGGCCCTCAGCCGCCCCCACGCTCAGCAGTCGCCCGGTCCGCGGTGCGCGCCAGTGCGAGAACCACGTCCAGGGGGTCCGCCCGGAACAGGGCGCGTCCGTCGGCGACGCGGGCGCGGCGGGCCGGGCCCTCGGGGGTGAGCCTGCGCAGCGCCGCGACCAGTCCGGCGTCGTCCTCCGCGGTCTCCGACACCCCTCGCGCGGCCATGGCCCGGACCCCGTCGGCTCCGTGGCCGGGGATCGGGCGGTGCCCGACGACGGGCAGCCCCGCGGCCAGCGCCTGTACGGCCGTCTGACCGGCGGCGTTGTCGACGAGGGCACGGGCGGCGTGCAGCAGAGAGGGCATGTCCGTGACCCAGCCGAGGGCGAGCACACCGGGGAGGCGGGACAGCCGGCGGCGCAGCCCCCCGTCGCCGCCGCACAGCACCACCGGCAGGAAGCCGTGCCCGGTCAGCAGGCGGGCGGTGGAGTCGAGGTGCGAGGCGACGCCCCACGCTCCCGAGGCCAGCAGTACGGGGGTGCGGCCGGGGGCGTACCGGTCGAAGAGGCGGCGCCACCCGACGGCCCCCTCGGCGTCCGCCGCCCGGAACGCGGGGTGCACGACGGGCCCGCAGGTCCGGGCCGGCACCCCGGTGCTCCGGCGGACGGCGCGGGCGGCGTCGTCGGTGAGGCAGAGATACTGGTCGTTGCCGGGGTGGACCCACTGCCGGTGGGCCACGAAGTCGATGACGAGGACGGCGCTCGGAACGGCCAGCAGGCCCCGGGCGCGCAGGTGTCCGGTGAGCTGCGCGCCGAGGTGGAAGACGGGAACGATCACGTCCGCGTCGGTCCGCTCGGCCAGCTCCCGCAGCCGCCCCCCGGCCAGCCGGGCCAGGGGGGTGCCGCTGGGCCGGCGACCGGGACCGGGGCGCAGGAAGAAGCGGTACAGGGCGGCGTACGCCCAGGGGAAGTGCCGTACCGAGCCGCGGTAGAAGCGCCGCAGTGCGTGGCCGAGGCCGTACGGGAGCAGGGCGAGCATGTCGACGACCACCGCGTCGCCGCCCCGCTCGCGCGCCCGCCGGACGAGTTCGGCGGCGACGGTGTCGTGCCCGGCACCCATGGCGGCGCTGACCACCAGCAGCCGCCCGGCGGGCCGCGGGGACGCGGGGGCCGGGCGGGCCGTGCTCGGGTCGATCGAGACGGTCTCGACGGTCTCGTCGGTCTCGTCTGCCTTGTCGGTCTCGTCGACCGGGGCGATCTGGGCGGTCTGGTCGCTGGGGCGGCGCACGGCAGTGGGGTTGCCTGCCTTCCCCCTCCCAAACCACACCAAGAAGGTGTTTTGCCGCTTTTCCGGAGGGACACCCACGAACCGTGAGCGTTCTCACCGTCGTCCTCGCGCTTTTCGCGGCGCTGTCCAACGCCGCGGCGTCGGTGCTGCAACGGCGGGCCGCCGCCCGGGACGCCGAGGAGGCCGAGCCGGGCCGCCCGGTGCGCTGGCTGCTGCGGCTCCTGCGGGACCCGTACTGGCTGGGCGGCGCGGCGCTGCTGGCGGTGACCACCGTGCTCCAGGCGGCGGCGCTGGCGGTGGGCAGTCTCGCTCTGGTGCAGCCGCTGATGGCCAGTGAGCTGCTGTTCACCCTGGTGGTCGGCAGCGTGGTGTTCCATCACCGGCCCGACCGGGCGACGTGGCTGGCGTTCGGCGCGCTGGCCGTCGGGCTGGCCCTGTTCCTGGGCGCCGCGTCGCCGTCCGAGGGCCAGGACACGGCCACGGCGGGACGGTGGGCGGTGGCCGGGCCGGTGGTGCTGTGCGTGGTGGCCGTACTCGCGGCGGCCGGCCGGCTGACCCGGGGCGCGGCGCGCG